>JBEITL010000184.1:0-3422 GCA_040374915.1 Sediminibacterium sp.
CGTTGCAGTCCTTAAAGGCACTCGGTCAACCCATTATTGATTTAGAAGGGCTCGCACACCACAAGGGATCTACTTTTGGAAATTTGGGACAACCGGTCCAGCCTTCGCAAGAACAGTTCGAAAATTTATTGGCACAAGCACTATATAAAATTAGTGCTAACCATTCATACATTTGGTTAGAAGATGAAAGTAGGCGGATAGGTCTTGTGAATATTCCTACTCAACTATTTGAGCAAATGCGAAAAAGCAAGCTTTACTTTTTAGATATTCCTTTTGCAAGTCGTCTTCAATTTATTGTTAGTGGATATGGTAAATTCGAAAAAGATCAATTAATGAGTGCGATACTTCGTATCAAAAAAAGACTCGGTGGATTAGAAACAAAAACCGCCATCATTTTTTTAATAGAAGACGATATTGAAAGTAGCTTTAATGTACTTTTAACCTACTACGATAAGTTGTATGTAAAGGGTGCCTATAATAGAGAAAACCCGGAATCGTTGATTCAAAAAATAGAACTGCCAAGTGTTGATCCATCTGCAAATGCGGCTACTTTATTAGCGAGTGCCGGTTTATAATTGTCTTACACTAATGCTGCAATCCAATCTTTAATGGTAAGTACACTTAAGGTAGTCATTACCGCTACAACTAGCCACCCTGCTATATCTAGCCACAAAGGCTGCTTATAATTTCCTACAATTTTTTTATGGTGAGCGGCTACTAAAATAACGGCCAAAGCAACTGGCAAAATAAGACCATTGAGTGCGCCAACTGTAACAAGTATTTTTACAGGGTTGCCTAAAAACGTAAATACAAGTGTACTGATAATAATAAAAATGCTAATGGCTATTTGATGATGCTTATCAACCCAGCCACTAAAATTTCGTAAAAAAGAAATAGAAGTATAGGCAGCACCTACTACAGAAGTAATGGCAGCAGCCCAAAGTACCATACCAAAAAACAAGTAACCCATATTACCGGCAGCAAATTTGAACACACTAGCTGCAGGATTTGAAGGGTCTAACACAGCACCACCCGATACTATACCTAATGCTGCTAAAAATAAAACGACGCGCATGATAGCCGTAATTATAATTCCCGAAACGGCGCTTTTATTTGTTTCCCTTAATGAAGCGGTTCCACTAAAGCCCGCATCCAATAAACGGTGACCACCTGCAAAACAAATATAACCTCCTACTGTTCCACCAACGAGTGTCACAATAGCTTTTGCACTAAATACGGTTGGCATAAAACTATGGATAATTGCCTCTTGTATAGGCGGGTTTGCGCTTACCGCAATATATAAGGTAAGCCCCATCATAAGCATACCTAAAATTTTGGTAAAACGGTCTAGTAACGCTCCTGCTTCCTTCATCCAAAAAATAAAAAGCGCTAAAAAACAACTAATAATAGCCCCTACTGCTGGATTTAGTCCGGTTAATACTTGTAGGCCAAGTCCACAACCACCAATATTGCCAATATTAAAAGCGATCCCCCCAAGTACAATGAGCCCCGTTATAAAATACCCGAGGCCAGGCAGTAGTTCATTGGCAATAATCGGAGCGCGTTTACTACTTACAACTAAAATTCTCCAAATATTTAATTGCGCGCCAATATCTAATAGTATTGATAATAAAATTACAAAACCAAAACTAGCAAGTAGCTGCTGTGTAAAAACAGTGGTTTGAGTTAAAAACCCAGGTCCAATAGCAGATGTGGCCATTAAAAAAGCAGCACCAATAATTGCATTTTGTTTTTTTATTGAATTCACTGCTGTTAATTTTTTACAAGATTAAAAATAATTTTTGCAAATGCAAGCGCATCTGGTGTATCGGCGTGAATACAAATGGTATCTGCTGCTACATCAATAACCGCTTCATCCATGGTGTTTATTTTTTTTTCTTGTATCAAAAGAGATACCTGAGCCTTTACCGACTTTTCAGTTGTAAATACAGCACCATCTATATTTCTCGGACATAAACTACCATCTTTTAAATAAGCCCTATCAGCAAAAACTTCATGTGCAGTAGCAAGCCCAATATTATTTGCTGCATCTAACATGACACTACCACTTAAACCAAAATAAACAGCAGCTGGTAACTGGTCAAACACAGCGCTGGCAATTGTTGTAGCTAATTCAATATTTTTAGCAGCTTGATTGTATAAAGCCCCATGCGGTTTTACATGCGTTACAATTTGCCCCATTTCTTTGGCAATATTTGAAAATAGAAGTAGCTGTTCAGATACCATATCATACACTGCTGCATTTGATAAATACATTTCTTTTCTCCCAAAATTTTCCCTGTCTAGATAAGAGAAGTGCGCACCTATTTGTACTTTATTTTTTTGCGCTAACGCAATTGTTTTTTTGATGGTATTCGAATCTCCTGCATGGTAACCACATGCAATGTTAGCGGCGTCTATATAGGGCATGAGGGCTTCGTCATTGTCTAACCCTTCCCCCATGTCGCAATTGATTAGTAGCATTTTATTTTTCTGAAAAGTATTCTTGTAGCCTGAATTTACAGGCATTTTCTAATTGCTGCAAATTTGTTTCCTGCTGTAATAAAAGTCTTTCTGCTTCCTGTATGTCAATCCATTTTATCCCAAACGAGCTTCCAATGGGCATTTGTGCCAGCGAAGACATATCTGCACTAATCACCGTCCCAATTCGGGGATAGCCACCAGTGGTTTGATGGTCGGCCATTAAAACAATGAGTTGCCCGGCTGGCGTTAATTGTAAAGTACCCCTAGTTACTGCTGTGGATAGAAGTTCTGGCGTTATAGTATGGAAAATCGGATCACTTTTTATGCGAAAGCCCATTCTGTTACTTTGTAGGTCAATTTCAAATCTTTTATTTTCAAACTGTTCTATTTCCTTTTTTGATAACACATTAAAGTTGGGTCCTTGTATGCAGCGAATGATATTAGAACGGTAAAATTCCCCGGTATTTGCAGTCCATCCGGTTGTTAATGCATGTAATTGCCCTACTCCTTCAAAGTGATAATTAAAACTTTGTGCAGTTAATAAGACATCGTTTTTTTGAAGCCTTCCTTTTGTAAATACAAAACCACCCTGTACAGCTAGATAAATTCTGGCTCCATTTGTGGGCGCGTTAAACGTTAGTTTTGATCCAGCATTTACAATGATGGGTTGATTGCTATACACAGTTTCATTGTCTAGCGTTGCTGATGTTACGGCTCCTGTAAATGTGAATAGTGTTTCTTTATTAAATACAATTACTGCAGCGGGAATATGCATTTCTAAAACAATCGCATCTCTTTTATTGCCAACAAGTGCGTTTGCCATTAAATGGGCAATGGTATCCATCGATCCCCCCGGACTAAATCCTTGGTGTTGTTTACCTGTACCTGGTAAACCTTGTAAGCTATCTAAAATCCCTGCTTTTATAATTTGAATACTC
>JBEITL010000107.1:0-5318 GCA_040374915.1 Sediminibacterium sp.
GTTCGCATTATTATTTTTTTCCAAGGTAAATTTCGCATCGTGTTATTTTTATAAATCGTTTTTGATGTTTCTAATGAGTACGTCAATATCGCCTGCGCCAGCCATCACCAAAAGTTTGGGCTTTTGCGCTTTTACCCAACTACTTAGTTCTTCTTTTTGTAACAGCACCACCTTTTTATGGGTCATTTTGTGGGCAATCATTTCAGATGTAACACCTGGTATGGGCAGTTCACGTGCAGGATAAATAGGAAGCAACACCACTTCATCGGCGGCGCTTAAACTATCCGCAAATCCATCACATAAATCCTGCGTACGACTAAATAAATGGGGTTGAAATACAAGGGTTAACTTTTGTTCTGGATATAAACTACGCACGCCAGTTATTAGCGCGGCAAGCTCTGCAGGATGGTGCGCATAATCGTCAATTAAAACCTGCGATTCTGTTTTGATCAGGTATTCGAATCTTCTTTTAACACCCGCAAAATTTGCAAGCGCTGCTTTAATTTTTTGTGGCTCTATACCTACATGTACCGCCACAGAAACGGCAACTAAGGCATTTTCAATATTGTGTAGCCCACCCATGTTTAATACCAACTCCTCTATTTGCCAGTTAGGGCCTACCACTGTAAAATGGTACGCGCCATGTACAACCTTTATATCTTTTGCATAAATACTAGCACCGTTTCCTTGTAAACTATACGTGACTAATTTAGAAGTATCAAAACTAGCTTCACGAGCCAGACCTTTTTTTGCAAGCAAAAGACCACCTGGTTTTACTTTTTCAGCAAAACTTACAAATGCTTCTTCAAACGCCTCAGCTGTTTTATAAATATCCAAATGATCTGCGTCCATAGAAGTAACAACCGCTACAGATGGATTTAATTTTAAAAAACTTCTGTCGTATTCATCGGCTTCAACCACCACTACATCGTTATCACTACTCCAAAAATTCGTATTGTAATTAGCCGCTATGCCACCTAAAAATGCTGTACAACCATAACCAGAATCCCTTAATACATGCGCTACCATGGTACTTACGGTTGTTTTACCATGCGTACCTGCCACACAAATATTGACAGTACCTTCTGTGATCCAACCTAAAATGTCGGAGCGTTTAACAACTTCGTATCCGTTTTCTCTAAAATAAGTAAGCTCAGTATGTGATTCAGGAATAGCAGGCGTGTACACCACAACATCCGCTTTAGTATCTATTAAACTGGTGTTGTCTTCGTAATGAATGTGTATACCCAGCTCCGATAAAGCCTCCGTTAAAACCGTTTTTGTTTTATCGTATCCCGAAACAACACAACCTTTTGACACAAAATAACGCGCAAGTGCACTCATGCCAATGCCTCCAATACCAATGAAGTAAATATTTTTTATGGTATCTAGTTTATGCACGTAGGTACTGTAATATTTTAGCTGCTACCACTTCTGCTGCATTTGTAATCGCAAGTGGTTGCAAATTTTTAATAAATGTTTGTTGCTGCGCCGTATCAAGTGCAAGTTTTGTAACGGTATTAAATAGTGTAGCAGGAGCCTGCGCATCAGACACCAATAATGCCGCATTATTGTTCACTAAATAAGCAGCGTTGGCGGTTTGATGATCTTCTGCGGCAAATGGATAAGGCACAAAAACTGCAGGCTTAGCAGCCACACATATTTCGGCTACTGACATAGCCCCAGCCCTAGATATAACAACATCTGCAACTGCATAAGCCATATCCATTTCTGCAATAAACGCACCAACCCACACATTGCTATATGTAGTGGCAGCATTTGCATATTTAGTCGCATTTGTTTTACCCGTTTGCCATACCAGTTGTAAATCTAGGCTTGCAAAACCATCTAAATTATTGTAAATAACTTCATTGATAGAATTAGCACCTAAGCTACCTCCTACAATCAGTATTGTTTTTTTATTAGGGTTCAATCCAAAAAAATGATGCGCCGCCTCACGGGTATGGGAAGCTGCAATAATATTTTCTCTAACCGGATTACCCGTTATAAATAACTTGTTTACAGGAAAAAATGTTTCCATACCACCAGTGCCCGTAAAAATAGCCGTTGCATTTTTAGCAAGCATTTGATTGGACTTACCAGCAAAAGAATTGGCTTCATGAATAAATGAAGGAATACCCTTAGCCTGGGCCATTTTAAGCACTGGAAAAGTAGAGTAGCCGCCTACACCCACTACAAAATCAGGTTTAAAAGAAGAAAGTATATGTCGTACCTGAAAAAAGCTTTTGATTAATTTAAACGGCAGGGTAATATTTTTAAAAATATTGCTTCTATTAAATCCTGCAATGGTAAGCCCTATAATTTTATAGCCGGCTGCAGGCACTTTTTCCATTTCCATTTTACCAGATGCACCTACAAATAAAAGCTCAATACCAGGCACTTGTTTTTCAAGTGCTGCTGCGATAGCAATGGCCGGAAAAATATGTCCGCCTGTACCACCGCCTGCTATAATGGCTTTCATTTTCATTTATGCTGTTGCATTTGAAGGTGAAGCAGCCACCGGTACTGGTGTTGCAAATGGATCTACAATTTTTCCTTCTGTTTGCTCTACATTTCGGGCTACACTTAAAATAATTCCAATGGCACAGCAGGTAAATAAATAAGAACTACCACCCATACTCACTAGTGGAAGTGTCACACCCGTTACCGGAAGTAAGTTTACGTTTACGGCCATATTTGCAATGGCTTGTATCACGAGTGTAAAACTTAATCCTACTGCTAAAAATGCACCAAAGGCAAATGGACATCGTCTAAATATTCGGATACATCTAAATAAAAAAACGAGGTAAATAAATATCATAAACGCCCCACCCAATAATCCATACTCTTCTATAATGATGGAATAAATAAAATCGTTGTAGGCCTGCGGTAAAAAGTTTCGTTGCCTGCTATTACCCGGACCCAGTCCTACAAAAACACCGCCATTGGCAATCGCAATTTTTGCTTGCTGCACCTGATACGGCGTTTGTGAATCGGTGGCATAAATAAAATCTTGAATTCTACTGATCCATGTTTGAACGCGTAAAAAAATACTCTTGTCCTTCACTTTTTCTTTTTCTACTTTACTCAGCGGAATCGTATAATCAACTTTAGGTTTACCGGTATAAGTAACGACTGCCGCAGACACTAGCATAATTGCCGGAATTAGGGCAACGCCAATAACTAGTAAAATATGTTTCATGCTAATACGGCCAATAAACATGAGTAGTAAGGATGTAGCGCCTGTTAATAGTGCGTTAGATAAATTGGCTGGTAAAATAAGTGCACATGTTGCTAGCACTGGCCAAATAACAGGTAAAAATCCTTTTTTAAAATCTTTAATCACCTCCTGCTTTTTACTCAGTGTTCGGGAAATGAACATGAAGAGCGCCAGCTTTGCAAAATCGGATGTTTGAATAGTGAGCTGGATAATGGGAAGTTTAATCCATCTACTACCATCATTAATTTGTGCGCCAAAAAATAAAGTATAAATAAGGAGCGGTAACGAAATAAAATATAAGATGGTTGCCACTTTAGAAAACACCGAATAATTAACGCGGTGTAAAAAATAAATGAGCGTTAAGCCAATCAGTGTAAATGAAATTTGCTTAAATAAATACACACTTGTATTGCCCTTGTACATTTTATAGGCAAGTGAACCCGTTGCACTATATACAACAAGTATAGAAATGAGTGATAATAGCACCACAATACCCCAGATATACTTATCACCCCTGGTTTTAGTAACAAGTTGTGTTTTTACTCCCTCGACAGTTGGGATTTGAGAAAATAAAGTATCTGAATTTTGATTGGACATGTGATAGTTTGCTGGGCGTTATGCGAAAATGATTTACAATGCTTTTACAGCGTCTTTAAATTGCGTTCCACGATCTTCGTAATTTTTGAATAAATCAAAACTTGCACATGCAGGGCTTAATAACACGCTATCCCCTTTTGCAGCCAATTTAAAAGCAGTAAGTACCGCCGACGAAGCGCTATTTGCTTCTTCAATCACTGCAACCTTACCCTTAAATGCATCTATAATTTTTTTATTATCGGTACCCATGCACACAATCGCTTTTACTTTTTCTGACACCAACTCTTCAATCAAAGCATAATCATTGCCTTTATCTACACCACCTAAAATTAGTATGGTCGGATTTGTAAGACTTTCAAGTGCATACCAAGTACTGTTTACATTGGTTGCTTTACTGTCGTTGATAAACTCTACGCCACGCACCATAGCAACAAATTCCATACGGTGTTCGAGGCTATGAAAATTACTCACCGCTTCTCTAATTTTTTCCTTGCGTATGCCAAGGGTTGTTGCTGCAATGCCTGCTGCCATGGTATTGTATTGATTGTGTTTACCCTTTAATGCAAAATCATAAATGCTCATGCTTACGCGCTCTTCTTGGATTCTAAGCATCATTTGATCGCCTTTGATGTAGCCGCCTTTTTTAATTTCTTGTTTCATAGAGAATGGTAATGGGTTAGGGTGAAAGGTTAGTAAGGATAAATGGTTCGTAATAATATCATCATCTGCACAGTAGATGAAAAAGTCTTGATTGGTTTGGTTTTCAATAATTTTAAATTTGCTTTTGATATAATTTTCAAATTGATAATTATACCTGTCTAGATGATCTTCTGTAATGTTTAATAAAACACTTACATCGGGTCTAAACGTTTTGATATCGTCTAATTGGAAAGAACTAATCTCTGCTACATAAAGGGCTTTGGGCGCTTCTGCAATTTGTTTTGCAAAAGAGTATCCAATATTGCCTACCATCGCACAATCAAGTCCTGCTGTTTTGCAGATATGATACATAAGTGCGGTGGTGGTACTTTTTCCATTGCTACCTGTAATGGCAACAATTTTACTGTCCCCTTTAAATCTAAAAGCCAGTTCAATTTCAGAGATTACTGGTATCCGGTTTGCTCTGATCTCTTTCACCATTTCATTTTTTTCCGGAATGCCAGGACTCTTCATTACTTCTGTAGCCGTTAGTATGCGCGCAGCAGTATGTTGTCCTTCTTCAAATTCGATACCGTTGTCAATGAGCTCTTTTTTGTAACGCGCTGCAATGTTTCCTGCGTCAGAAACAAATACATCGTAACCTTTTTGCTTTCCTAGTAGCGCTGCACCTACACCACTCTCTCCACTCCCAAGTACCACTAGAAAATGCTTCATACTTATCTCATTTTTAAAGTAAGAATGGCAAGTACCACACATAAAATAGTTATGATCCAAAAACGCACAGCAATCTTACTTTCATGAAATCCTTTTTTCTGGTAATGATGGTGTAATGGACTCATCA
>JBEITL010000029.1:0-9426 GCA_040374915.1 Sediminibacterium sp.
ACTACGAGCTCATGTACAAATAAGTTTAACTTTTTAGGCCTACTTTTGTTATAGTACAAAAGATGCCCATGCAACACAAAATTGTCATTGCAATTACTGGAGCCAGCGGTTCTATTTATGCCAAGGTTTTATTGGATAAATTAGCTACCCTAAACACCCAAATTGCACAGGTGGGCATTGTCATGAGCAAAAACGCCAAAGAAGTGTGGGAAACCGAACTTGGTAACACTGACTTTAACAACTACCCTTTTAACTACTACGAAAAGTTTGACTTTAACGCACCTTTTGCCTCCGGATCGGCGGGTTACAACACCATGATTGTGGCACCATGCAGTATGGGTACCCTTGGCCGTATTGCATCTGGTATCAGTGATGATTTAATTACCCGTGCAGCCGATGTGGTGTTAAAAGAAAGAAGAAAGCTTATTTTAATGGTGCGTGAAACACCCTACAACCTTATTCATATTAAAAACATGGAAACGGTAACGCTAGCAGGCGGCATTATTTGCCCAGCTACACCATCGTTTTACAGCAGACCTACTACCATTGAGCAGGCTGCTGCTACCGTGGTAGACCGTGTTATTGATTTAGCTGGTCTAAAACAAGACAGTTATAGATGGGGTGAATAATCGCCCCATCTATAGCTGACATCTACTCTACTTTAGCGCTTTCGTCTTCTGTTACTTTTTTACGAAAAGTGAAAATGATTTTTCCAGCTTCCTTATCCAAATCAGCAACAAGTGTATCGCCTGCAGAAATCGTATAGTTTAAAATTTCTTCTGCTAAAGGATCTTCCAAATATTTTTGAATGGCTCTATGTAATGGTCTTGCACCATACTGCACATCGTAACCTTTATCTGCTATAAAATCTTTGGCAGCTTCTGTTAGTTCTAAACTAAATCCTAAGTTTTGTAAACGCTTTTCTACACCCTTCATTAAAATATCAATGATGTTAAAGATGTTTTCTTTGGTTAAAGAATTAAACACCACCACGTCATCAATACGGTTTAAAAACTCTGGAGAGAACGTACGCTTTAAGGCTTTTTCAATAACCGCTTTATTGTTTTCTTCGGCGTTCTGAACACGCGTTGCAGTAGCAAATCCCACACCATCACCAAACTCTTTTAATTGACGTACGCCAATATTAGAAGTCATAATGATGAGCGTGTTTTTGAAATCAATTTTACGACCTAAACCATCCGTTAATTGACCATCATCTAATACTTGCAATAAAATGTTGTAAATATCTGGATGCGCTTTTTCAATTTCGTCAAGTAAAATAACACAGTATGGTTTGCGTCTCACTTTTTCTGTTAACTGTCCACCCTCTTCATATCCTACATAGCCTGGAGGCGCTCCTATTAAACGGCTTACGGTAAATTTTTCCATGTACTCACTCATATCTATTCGAATGAGTGCATCATCAGATTCAAACATATTACGTGCTAACGCGCGTGCCAATTCAGTTTTACCAACACCGGTAGGTCCTAAAAATATAAACGTACCAATTGGTTTTTTGGGATCTTTTAAACCTACTCTATTTCGCTGAATGGCTTTTACTACTTTTAAAATAGCTTCGTCTTGCCCAATAACCATGCCCTTCATTTCTTCGTTCATACGGCGCAGCTTATCTGTTTCCGCTTGAACCATACGCTTAACAGGGATACCTGTCATCATGCTCACCACTTCGGCAATATTTTCTTCAGAAATAGGATATCGCTTATGTTTGCTTTCTTCTTCCCAAGCATTTTTTGCTTGATCTAAAGATTCACCTAATTTTTTTTCCGTGTCCCTGAGTGCAGCAGCTTCTTCGAAACGCTGACTTTTTACCACTTTATTTTTTTCGTTTTTAACGGCTTCTATTTCTTTTTCAAGTGCCACGATGGTTTCAGGCACATTGATATTTTTCAAGTGCACCCTTGCACCTACTTCGTCTAATACATCAATAGCTTTGTCTGGAAGTAAACGGTCCGTCATGTAGCGGTCGCTTAATTTTACACAAGCTTCGATGGCATCATCACCATAGGTTACGTTGTGAAAATCTTCGTATTTAGATTTGATATTATTTAAGATAATGATGGTATCATCCACACTTGGTGGCTCAATCAATACTTTTTGAAAACGTCTATCGAGTGCGCCATCTTTTTCGATGTGCATGCGGTATTCGTCAAGTGTAGAAGCACCAATACATTGGAGCTCTCCTCTAGCAAGTGCTGGTTTAACAATGTTAGAAGCATCAAGTGATCCACTCGCGCCGCCAGCACCAACAATCGTATGTATTTCGTCAATAAATAAAATAACGTCTCTGTTTTTTTCAAGCTCATTCATGATGGCTTTCATACGCTCTTCAAATTGACCACGGTATTTGGTACCCGCCACAAGTGCAGCAAGGTCTAATGATATTACACGTTTGTCAAAAAGTACGCGACTTACTTTGCGTTCCACAATGCGGAGCGCTAGACCTTCTACAATAGCCGTTTTACCCACCCCTGGCTCACCAATTAAAATAGGATTGTTTTTTTTGCGACGGCTTAAAATCTGACTCACACGCTCAATTTCTGCTTCACGGCCAACAATCGGATCCAAATTACCTGCTTCCGCTAATTTGGTGATATCTCTACCAAAATTATCTAGAACCGGGGTTTTACTTTTAGCACCGGCAGGAGATTTTGAAGCTTTGGGCTGACTAAATCCACCACCTCTCTTTTCTTCATCAAAATCGTCGTCATTGTCTTCGGGGAATTCATTTTGAGGACTTGAACTACCTACCATACCAAGCTCTGTTCTAAAAAGGTCGTAATCAATATCAAATTGACCCAATATTTGCGTGGCAATATTTTCTTTATTTTTTAAAATGCTAAGCATCAAATGCTCCGTTTCTACCAATGGGCTTTTAAGGGCCTTGGCTTCTAATACAGTAACACGAATAACTTTTTCCGCTTGTTTGGTTAATGGAAGGCTATTGATGTTGGCAATATTTTTACCCGTCTTATCCTTTACGGCAAGCTCAATCTCTTTACGAAGCTCATACAGGTCCACATTAAGCTGCTTTAGCACCTTAATGGCCGTATTTTCTTCATCCCTTATTAGACCAAGCAGCAAATGCTCTGTACCAATAAAGTCGTTCCCTAACCTTAACGCCTCTTCCCTACTGTAGGAAATGATTTCTTTTACTTGTGCCGAAAAATTATTATCCATAACCAAAAATTGGATTTATACAATTATAACGAATATTTTTGAGCGAAGTTGTGTGTGGATTATCCACATTTACTAACTTCACATCTATCCTATGGAACTCAAAATTGATACCAAAGAAAAATACCAGCTTTTAACCCCTGCTGGAGCCTCAATTACTGCCATTATAGCAGCAGAAATTGTAACTATTTGCAATAAATGTCTAGAATCGCCATTAAAAAACATGGTGCTCAACCTAGAAAATGTTGAAGAAATAGGACCCGATGCTTGTCAAACCTTAACAGATCTACAACAGGCTTTTTATGATAAAAGCGCCTCATTTGTCATGTGCTGTCTCTCCACAAAACTTGAAGCCGCTTTTGATGCATTAGGACTATTAGAAGTACTCAATCTAACACCCACCCTTAGTGAAGCTTCCGACATTGTAATGATGGAAGAAATTGAACGTGAATTATTAGACAGCGACGATTTTGAATTTGATAAAGAATCAGAATAAGCAATTGCTTATTGAATCACTTTTTCAATTCGAGTAAGCTTACCTGCTGCATTCATTCCTTCTATTACAATTCTAAATTTTGTTGTTACGTCGTTATTGAAAAAATCCAATTTAACAAGTTTGGTTTTCTTATCTGTTAACACATATGGATTCCAATAAAGTGTGGTGCGTACATCAGGAACTTTTGTAGGTGCTGCCGTATAATTAGGGCTATAAAATTCTTTGTAATTGGTATACCCAGTTAAAATGGCATTACTCAATCCTTTTAAACTTTCATTTTTTAGATCGGCAGGTTTTTTAGTATAAATAGCGATAGCGCCAGAAGGCCCAGAACCAGAAGATCCCATAAATGGTGGACGAAAAACTTTGATGTACGCAATATCACTCATTTGAATGCCCATTGTTTGTTCTGCATCAGAAAGCATTTCATTTAAAAAAATATCTGGGGTACCATCACGCCAATTTAGCCCCGGCACATTATTGCTATTGGCATCTTCCGCCCCATTAGCCCCAAGTATTGGAATAGACATGGTCATGCCCGGAATTAAATTTTGCAAATATTGAAACACATTGGTAGCACCTGTTGCATGGTTATCATTTTGTACATCAAACGAGTAACTATCTTTCGAAGAAAATAAACCTGATGTATATTTTTCGTCTAATGCATCAATAGGTGATTTGGCTCTTGATTGCACCACCACTTCTTTTAACACCACCACAGAGTCAAATGTTTTTTTAATTTTTTTAGCCTGCGCTTCCATATACATTAGATAAGAAAGCCCCGCAGTATCGGGTTTTGCAAAATGATAGAGCTGAATTTGTGTAGGATATGAAACCGTTGGCAAACTATAAGTGAAATTAGCCAAGGTAGTTGGCGCAACTTTTTTGTCGCCGTTGATTTTATAAAAAACACGCACCGTATCAAAAAATATAAGTCCGCGCTGACTAAAACTAGCATCTGGAGCAATAGGTGCAAAAAAGTACTGTTTGCTACTGTCTTTTGATTGCAGGACCATGGTAATGCTCTGTACCAATTTGTTATCAAAAGTGCCGCCATTATATACGGCACCTCTAATTTGCAAATAATCACTATCCATTTGATATTTTAAATTGGGCAGCTTTCCTTTCACCATTTCTTCCCAATTGTATTTACGCCAACCATGGGTAAGCATCACTAAATCTAATCGTGCAGGTGTTTCAGTATCTGTACTTGAAAAATAATTGGCAGCATTAGGAATAGCACCTTTGATATCGCCTTGCAATAGCAGGTTAGAAAAAATATTAGTTGAGTTGTCCTGCACTGCATTTACATCAGTAACAGATACCGATAAATTGCTTAGTAAAGTATCTTCTACTACAATATCAATGGTGTTTTTTGCACGCTTAAACAAACGAGGCGTAAACATTTTTACCGACGGGTAAAAAGTATGTAAGTTATTATTGATAAACAAAACCCGCTCAGCTACTGGTACCCATGCCGCATCAAAAACAGTTATTTGTAAAACACCGGTAGGTAAACTATCGGTGGGCATGGCAAGTGCTGCCGATTTTTTTGTTTGGAGTTGGATGGTAGAAGTATATACCATGCGCTGATTCATGGATGCTACAACATGCAGTTGTTGGAAATTTTGCGCCGTAACCACAGGGCGTTGAATGACTATTTTAGCCTTATCCTCCTGTAACACCGCTTGCATCACAATACCATCTAGTTTTGCCGTAGGCATTGCGGTCGTATGCACGGCTCCTGCTGCATCTACCCAAATACAGTTATAGGTCTCCTCTTTTTCAGGCAAAAAACTAAAAACACCCATACCATCGTGCACCGATTGTATAGAATCGATTAACACCATTTTGCTATTAAAGATGGCTCCTTTAATAGCAGCAGGATCCCCATTTTGATTCACTGATAAAAATCCAACCTGTGCTTGTAACCCTGCAATTAATTGTCCACCTTCTGGAAAAAATTGGAGTTTATAAATAGGATCAACTTTTTTTGAATTGGCCAGTGAATCGGCCCCTTGTACTGTAATGTCTTTGGTAAAAATAAAGGCAGCATCAAAATTAAGCATCCACCTAGTGTATGCTTTTATACGAATGCGCGATCCCTTATAATTTTGAGGAATCTCAAATTGAAGTTTTGCAGAAGATTCAAATATAGGATGCACCGTATGCTTGATAAGTTGTCCTGCATCATCATACCAGTCTGCGTAAAAATTTCTGCTATAATCAGATAAGCCCTCGCCTGCTAAAATATACGCCTTACCCCAAATGGTTTCGCCTTTTGAATAAAGACCTTTATCAAAATGAATATGTAGTTTTTCTTGTTGGTAGTTTTCTTTGTAGACAGCAAGCATAGAATCCAACCCCTGTGCAGACACCACAAAAGGCGCACAAAAAAATAACCCAATAATCAATAAATAGGCAGCCTTCATAATTGCAAATTTACATAACTATTGACGCAAACCTTGTTAAAAAAAATAGGGCGAAAAATATAATTTTTCGCCCTATTTACTAGTATGATTACTTTCTATTGATTCTTATCAAGTGTTAAAGCCAAATAAGGCAGTCTTGCACCTGTAGCAGCAGAATAGCCCATGCTATATCCAGTAAGGGCAACGCCACTTTGTAATCCATTGGCACTCGCATAACTCACAAGTGCTGCAGAAGTAGAAGTAGCGCCAGCCGCACGAATTGCCCATGTAGTAGTAGTACCAGACACAAAGCCTGGCGCATTGATACCAACAGGAATATCCATAGCACCAGAGTTACCTAAATAAGGAATATTCGCCTTCATTAAAACACCATTTAGGTATAAATCTACGGCAGGAACATTTGGCATGAGGTGTACAAAATTAAACCTACACATACCGTCTGCGATACCTACGATATTGTTTTTAAGAAGTACTGACTTCATGTTAGCAGCAGTATCTGTTAAATGAAGTGTTTGAGGGGTGTTGTCAGTAATGTTCACGTTGGTATTAAACAATACCACAGAATCTACATTTGTACCAAACTTTGGCATTACAATTGACACTGCATTGGTACCTAAAGGCACACTCATATAAAGTGCAAAGTTACTACCACGGGTATTGTAACCACCTCCAGGAAAAGGAGTACGTGATTGCAACAAATTACTTACGTATGCACCGTTTAATTTAATACGCAAATTTGCGTAATCAATCGCATAAGCAAACGCTAGGTTCACTTTTAGCTGACCCTTATTAGCAGGAGTGCCATAGGTATCATAAGGCTGATTGGTAACTCCTGTATTTTTTTTGCAAGAAGCAAATACAAAGAGAAGGGCCAATGGCATTATATATTTTATAATTTTTTTCATCTTACTTTTTTTTACTGTTAAAGATTATGGTAGTGAAAACCAATGTTCTTTGGTATGGTAATCAGATGCCAAAGCCCCAATTTTTTGCAACGCAGGAATATTATACAAATATTCAGAGTTGTATCTAGGACGACATCTGTAAGCCAATTTGCCCGCATTATAAATATTAAGCGTTGCAGGAGGTGTAAAACCTGCATATACTTTTTTACCAGTTGCTGGGTCTAAATCTACATAGTGAAATCTACGCATATCTGTCCATGTTTCGTTAAATCCATGTCCATATAGGGCTATGTATTTTTGCAACATAATATGAGAAAGAGTTAACAAATTAGCATCTGCAGGAACTACTTTAGGATCGTTTAAATAGGCCGCTTGAGAAGCTGGCGTAATTAAATTGGCCCAAGGAATACGAGATTGATACTGCGTCGTAAGCATTTCAAAATTTAATTCAATCGCTCTTTTGTAAGTAGCAAGCGCTAGTGCCTTATTCCCTTTTCTAAATGCAGCTTCTGCTTTTGTAAATAAAACTTCAGAGGCCGTTAACATTGGGAAAGGCGCTAGGTTGTTAAAAATATAACGACCAGAATCCGCAGTTACTGAAATGGATGAATACACTGCTCTCCAAAAGTTTTTTGGCTGGTCAGCTGTACCTAAACCAGAAGTACCTAGGTTAGGCACTACCCCTTTAAAGGTGCCATTGTTATTTTCATTGATCAAATACGGTGTACGTGGATCCATTAAACCTGTAAAAGGAGATTCTGTATTTGTACCAGTTAACAAGTTTGCAATAAATGCAGATTGACGAAGAGATGCAATGTTATTACGGTAAGGTCCATAATAATTATTTGTTCCACTAAAGTTACCACCTACCCATTTTTGAACTGCATTATCTGCATTTGAAGTAATGGATAAATCGCAATATTTAATAACAGAGTCTGCGAAGTTTTTAGAGGTATAGATGGCTTTGTTACTTAAGTGCGCATATGTACGTGCTTTAACAGCATATACAAACTTTTTCCATTTGTTTACATCACCACCATAAAAATAGTTGTCACCATATTTAAGGTTGGTAGCACTTACTGCACCATCTGTTCTATTTAAAAATGCAATTGCATTATCGCACATCACTCTAACAGAATCATACACGTCAGCCTGCTGATCGTAATCAAACTGCTGACGCTCGGTATCAAATGCTTGGCGCATGATTACCTCACCGTGTTCTTCAGTTAAAGTTAACCAGCTCCATGCAAAGATGGCTGTAGCAACACCTACATAATCCCATTTCTTTTGTTCAGTTCCTCTAGAAATGATGTATTTAGCATTAGGTCCAATGCCATAATAATGCATGGCCCAAACGATACCCGTTACATCTGAAGTAGTAGCAAATACGCCACCCATTTGATCGTATACATCACCTGTGGTGTAAGAATTCCAGTATTGTATGTATTTTCCAAGCGTTACAGCTTCTGCTGCTGGACCATAAGATCCACCACCACCACCCGTTGGGGGTGCAGCTGTTGATGTCATTTGATTGATAACGTTAGGTAATATGGCTTCTATCGCCCCTTCAACCGGGTTGTTAGGGTTTAAGTAAGCATCGTCTAATTTTTTACTGCATGACTGTAAATTAGCTATACCAACTAATGCCAGTGTTACTGCAATAAAATAATGTATGTGCTTTTTATTTTTCATAATCATTTTTTTTACAAGTTAAAATCCTACTCTTAATCCAGCGTTAAAGCTTAGTGGCGCTGCAATGTTTCCATAATCGAAACCAACTGCACCTACACCTCTAAGTGAAGCGTTACCACCATTTGCAGCAGGATCAGCACCAGAATAATTTGTAAATAAGAATAGATCATTCATGGTTACAAACAAACTAAGTGATTTGAAATTTACATAATCAAGTAAACCAGGATAATCCATATTTTTTCCAGCATTGTTTACAAGTGCTTTCGAAGGAATGGTATAGCTTAAAGAGATATCACGAAGGCGGAATGCTTTGATATTACGCTCCATGTAATCTTCTTCCGGCATATTGGTTGAGTTGTAATACGTATTATTAAAGTAAGGTGTTACTAAAATAGTATTACGCGTTGGCGTAGCTGTATTTTCTAATCCATCCTGAATAATTCCTGAAATAACCCTTGGTGTTAAACGGTCTGCAGTTTTTGCAGATTTACCAAGTGTTGTTAGGTACATACCAGTTGCGTTAAAAATATCACCACCAATTCTTAAATCCCATAAGAATGATAAGCTTAGGTTTTTGTAACGTAAACGGTTGATCGTACCCACAGTTAATCCAATCGTACGATCACCTCTTACCCTAAACACACCATCATTTAATGGTAAACCAGTTGTTGGAGAAATTAAAACTTCACCATCATTTTTTGATAAG
>JBEITL010000099.1:0-5566 GCA_040374915.1 Sediminibacterium sp.
CTCCTTATATATGTATGTCGCCGGGGTCGGTGTGGGAAACCAAAAAAATGCCAGCACAAAACTGGATCGATCTTATTAACGCAGTACCAACAAACTATACCATTTATTTAATGGGTGCGCCTAATGAGAAAGATTTGTGCGCGGAGATACTCAGTGGTTCATCGAGAGAGGGTGTGTTTAATATTGCGGGAGAGCTAAACTTGTTAGAAGCAGCGGCACTTATTAAAGGAGCCAGTTTAAATTATGTAAACGATTCGGCACCTATGCACTTGGCTTCTGCTACGGGTGCAGCTGTTGCAGCTATTTATTGTTCTACGACACCGGCATTTGGATATGGTCCATTATCGGCAAAACAGTTTATTATAGAATCTCTAGAACCCTTAGCCTGTAAGCCCTGCGGCCTGCATGGAAAAAAGCTGTGTCCACTAGGTCATTTTAATTGTGGCCATAGCATTACAACTGCGCAATTACTAGCGCCTCTTTCGCTTATATAAATGAGCAAAGCGCTACATTTGCAGTGCATGGAAATTAATTGTTCACCACTCGAAACCCAACTCTTTAAAAAAATAGGTGCCGCAGCAGACAAGCTGGGTGTACCTGCTTATTTAATTGGTGGATTTGTGCGTGATAAAATTATTGGACGTCCCACCACCGATGTAGATGTGGTTTGTATTGGAGATGGTATTGAATTAGCACATGAAGTGGCAGCACTTTTTTCACCAAAGCCTACAGTAGCGTTTTTTAAAACATTTGGAACGGCGCAAATAAAAATTGATGATTTTATTATTGAATTTGTAGGTGCTCGCAAAGAAAGTTATGCTTCAGATAGTAGAAAGCCAAGCGTAAGCCCTGGCAGTATCGAAGACGATCAAAACAGAAGAGATTTTACCATCAATGCCCTAGCCATTGGATTACATGAAGGCGCTTTTGGAAAATTAGTAGATCCATTTGGAGGACTTCAGGCGATTCAGGATAAAATAATTAAAACCCCTTTAGCGCCACATCAAACCTTTAGTGATGATCCGCTGCGCATGTTAAGGGGGATCCGCTTTGCGTGTCAGTTAGGCTACACCATTGTGCCTGAAACACTGGATGCGATAGCAGATAGTGCACACCGCATTAGTATTATATCGCAGGAGCGTATTACCGAAGAACTCAATAAAATCATGCTCTGCGATAAACCATCGGTAGGATTTGATTTACTTTTTAAAGTAGGTTTATTACATAAAATATTTCCGCAGCTTGTAGATTTGTATGGCGCCGAAAATATTGATGGCATGGGTCATAAAGATAATTTTTACCACACACTGCAGGTATTAGATAATATGGCCCAAAGCACGCCTGATTTGTGGTTACGCTGGGCGGCATTATTACATGATATTGCAAAGCCGGCTACTAAAAAATTTGAAGAAGGATTTGGATTTACGTTTCATGGTCACGAAGTAGTAGGTGCGCGCATGGTGCCTAAAATTTTCACCAAACTAAAACTTCCTTTAAACGAGAAAATGAAACTCGTTCAAAAATTAGTGTTGTTGCATTTGAGGCCCATTAGTTTAACCAAAGAAAATATTACGGATAGTGCCATTAGGCGTTTAATTTTTGATGCCGGCGAAGACATAGAAAGTTTAATGCTTTTATGTAACGCCGATATCACCAGCAAAAACAAGCAAAAAGTAAAGCGCTATTTGCAAAATTTTGAAATGGTGCGCCTCAGAATTCAGGAGGTAGAAGATGGGGATAGGCTGCGTAATTGGCAACCGCCGGTTACAGGAGAAATGATCATGGAAACCTTTGGTTTATCGCCTTCCAAAGAAGTGGGCCTGCTCAAAGACGCCATTAGAGAAGCCATTTTGGATGGTATTATTCCCAACGAATTTGAGGCAGCTACAAAGTTTATGCTTGAAAAAGCAGCTACTTTAGGCCTTCGCCCCGTATAAATAATTGTATTTTAGCAAAATAAACAAAAGAGCATGGCTGTTTTAAAATTTAGGGTGTATTTAGAAGAAGATGACGCGGTGTACAGAGACATTGCCATTAAGCATACACAAACTTTTGCGGAACTACATTACGCTATTTTAAAAGCGTATGAATTTGACACCAAACATCAGGCTACTTTTTATAGAAGTAACGACAAATGGTTGCAAGGCCGCGAAATAAGTTTTGAAGTCTACGATAAAAAATATGTAGCACCACCATTATTAATGGCTGACACAGCTATTGGAACAGAAATTATCAATACCAATCAAAAGTTTGTATACGAATATGATTTTGCAAAAGGCTGGTTGTTTTTAATTGAGCTGATTCATGTAAGTAAAGAAACCGACGCTACACTCACTTATCCGCTCGTTACACGCACAGAGGGTATTGGTCCACAGCAGTACGGCACCAAAAGTTTACTGGGCAATAAATTTGCCGACATCGAAGAAAAATATGATTTATCAGAAGCTGCAGATGGTTTTGGTGAAGAGGGCGATGAAGAAGACAATGGTAGTGATGATGCAGATGACGATGTTGTAGACACGCAAGACGAATATGGACAAGACGAATATTAATAAAGTCTTAGCACTACTTTCAAACAGTAGTGATATTCATCCAAAACAACCCACGGTAATTATTATTGTAGGCCCTACAGCAGTAGGTAAAACAGCGCTTGCTATTGAAGTCGCTAATCATTTTAATACGTCTATTATTTCTGCCGATTCGAGGCAGTGTTACAACGAACTTTCTATTGGCGTTGCCAAACCCACAACTCAAGAGCTTGCTGCAGCAAAGCATTATTTTATAGGCACACATTCTATAAACGAAGATGTTAATGCAGGTATTTTTGAAAAATATGCACTAGACGCAGCGGCAACAATTTTTAAATCAAATACAGTAGCCGTAATGGTAGGCGGCACAGGTCTTTACATTAAATCTTTTTGTGAAGGCATAGATGCCATGCCATCAATAAGCCCAGACGTAAGAGATCGTATTATAGCGGATTACGAAATAAATGGACTCGAATGGCTGCAAGAACAAGTAGCCGCTAAAGATCCCATTTATTGGGAAAGCACACACGAAAAAAACAATCCGCAGCGCCTGATGCGCGCACTTGAAATGGTGCTTACAACCGGAAAATCCATTACTCATTTTCAGTCAGCACAAAAAGTGATAAGGCCTTTTAATATTTTAAAAATTGGGCTATCCATGCCCCGTGAAATACTCAATGGTCGTATTAACGATAGGGTGGACGCGATGATGCAAGATGGACTACTCGAAGAAGTAAAAGGACTTTTACCCATGGTACACTTAAATGCATTACAAACAGTAGGTTACCAAGAAATATTTGCACACCTCCGTGGTGAATTATCTTTACAAGATGCTGTACAACAAATTAAGCAACATACCAGACAGTATGCCAAACGTCAAATGACTTGGTTTAAAAAAGACAGTCAAATAAACTGGTTAGAACTTAATACCAAAAGTTAGCATCACCGTTCCTCTTGAACCTGTTTGTGCTGCAAAAGTATTAGGCTTGTCGTTTAAGCGGTAAGCAAATTGAACGTCTTGGTTCATGATATGCGCATAGCTTAAGTCAATAAAAATGCCATGGTCTCTGTAGCCAATACCGCCTGTTGCAAGCATTCTGCTCGCATCTAAAGCTTTGTCGGCGTAGGGGCTACCATAGTATGCGCCACCTAATCTAAACATCACGGTATGGAACTTTATTTCACCACCTAGCTTTAGATTAAAATTGCCTTTGTAGTTTTCTTTAACGGCTTCATTAAGCTGGGTGTAGTAATTTGATAAACCCATATCGTTGGGGTCTGCAGATGAAAACCTTGAAGCTTTATAATTCACATACTCAATATCGGCACTTACAAAAGCACGTTGCTTGCGGGTATCTTTTACTTCTCTAAAAACATAACTTGCACTAGCTGTGGCTCTCCAAGGCGTAATTAAGGTATAATTGCTTTGACCTGGGTTACCACTATTGAGTGCATTACTGTTTGCCGATCTAGTGCGTGCGTAAGATTCTGTGTTGGCAATCATGGAAGCCCTTACTTCATCTTTAAATCCGATGATTTGAGGGGTGTGAAAGGCAACGCCCACACGCCAAAATTCGGTGGGTTTATAAATGGTTCCGAGTTTTAAACCCATACCAATACCTCTTGAACTAAAACTTTCTTGGAAGGTGAAACTTTCAAATTGGTTACTGGGGTTATTGGTGGCGTCTTTTTCGGTGTAGGTAAGTTCGCGATTGTAATTGATGATTGGAATGGTTAAGCTTCCGCCTACATACATTTTGTCATCCATATTGCCTGCAAGGCCAAGCGCTAATTCGTGGTAACCTCCGTTTGTGTTTGCATCATAGCTTTGGTTAACACCTGTAGAAATAGGCACCATGCTTTGGTATCCATCAAACCTACCTTGTGCGTTGTTAGACGTATCAATTAAAAAAGTTCGGAAGGCAAGTGATGATCCAAAAATATAATTACTAAGTGCAGCATTGGTATCCGCTAAATCACGGGTAAGTTCTTCGAGATATTGCTCCGAAAAAGAACTCATATTATTAAAGCCTTTAAATGAAACTCGGTTGTTGTAATTGGCAACTTGATTTATAGAAATGGCAACGGCATTGCTTGTCCACTTGCTTCTTTTGTTGTTGCTAAATCCAAAAATAAAACCACTTGTTCCGTAGAGCATATTGTTTTTTGAGCTGCTACTATCGGAACCTCTATAATTAAATTTGTTGTTGTTGAAGTTCATGCCAGGCGACAAAACAAACTCAGATGTTTTAAACAAACCAAGTCCTGCAGGGTTTACGTGGTTGGCTGTAATATCTCCCCCTAATGATCCCATCACACCACCCGTAGCTATATTTCTAGCAGAACCATTTTGAGTAAACCAAGCAGTGCGAAGTGCATAATCTGGTTGTTGAGCAAATAAGTTTGTAGTAAATAATATTGCGACAGCGAGTATGGTTACTTTCATAAATGTTTGATTGAATCCTTTACAACTAGTTATCTCTTCCGCCTCTACCACTTGTTGCGCTAGAGCCGGTGCTTTTTACACCACCACTATTGCCACCTGCATTGCTAGAAGGCATAGCGGGTGCGCTATTGTTTGAGTTTGAAAAACTTCTGGAAGGTCTGTCCCAACTATTGTTATTTACAGCACCTGCAACTGTTGTTGCGGTAGAAAACACGCGTTTTACAAGGTTCCCAAAACTGTTGCTATTGTTTCCTGTTTCAAAAACACCCGTTTTTGGATTACGGTAACCCAAATTAACGTTGCCGTATGTTTTATTTTTAAATGCAGTTACATTCGATCCTGCACCTCCGCCAATGTTTACCCTTGGGTTTTTAAAAGCAATGACAGTGCTAATTGGGTTCATAAAAGGATTGCCCCAGCCAAAACCTGGATTAAATCCAAAACCACGATTAAAACCAAATGCTGGATTAAATCCAGACCATTGATTAAATCCATTCATGCATCCGCAATTAAAGTTGTACCTAAAATTGTTGAAATTATTATTGAACCTATTGCCCATAAAATCAAAGCGGCTATCGTACCAATAATCAAA
>JBEITL010000141.1:0-4545 GCA_040374915.1 Sediminibacterium sp.
GCTGGCATGGTATCGTAGGTAGAAACATTTTTGATACCTGCTGCTTCTAACATTTCTGCTGCGCTATTTTTCATGTCCACGCGCATCTTCATTTCGTTTTCTTTGAACTCGCAGTCAATGTCAAGTAACGGTAAACCCCACTTGTCTTTTTTATCTTTACTAAGCGTTACTTTGTTTTCGTAGTATGGCAAGTGCTCACCCCATGAACCAATACCCATCGACCAATTACCTGCCTCTGTGATGCTTTCTTTAAACGACTGGCCAATACCCTCTCCCTCTTGTCTGCCTCTGCCCGCGCCACCTTGATAACCAAATCCACGCACATAGCCAGCAGATGAACCACCATCTAAGTTTCTAAACCTAGGAATATAAATACCGTTGGGACGACGGCCATAAGTATACTTATCTAAAAATCCTTCGTAGGTACCAGAAGCACCTACACCATAATGATGATCCATTAAATTATGTCCTACTTGCAAACTACTATTACCAAAACCTTCTGGAAAAACTTCCGAAACAGAATTGAGTAAAATATGAGAAGTACCTAAGGTAGACGCATTTAAGAAAACAATTTTTGCATAATACTCTTCTGTTAAATTGGTGTTTGAGTCTAAAATGCGAACCCCTTTTGCACGGCCGGTTTCTTTATCGTATAAAATTTCGGTAGTGATAGCGTCTGGGCGAAGTGTTAAATTACCCGTTGCAAAAGCAGCAGGAAGTGTAGCCGCATTGGAACTAAAATAGCCACTAAATGGACAACCCTGATGACACTTATTTCTAAATTGACAAGGGCCACGGGTTCCAATTTTAGCCGTATGATTGGCTGAGCGTCCTATAATCATAGGACGACCCATTTTTGTTTTTAATTCACCAGCTACTAGCTTTTCTACACAGTTCATTTCCATAGCTGGCATAAACTCACCATCGGGTAACATAGAAAGCCCATCTCTATTGCCACTAATGCCGGCAAACTTTTCTACATAACTATACCATGGTGCTAAATCGCTGTAACGAATTGGCCAATCGGTTCCATGACCATCTTTTGCATTGGCTTCAAAATCTAAATCACTCCAGCGGTAACTCTGACGGCCCCACATGAGTGAACGACCACCCACATGATTGCCCCTAATCCAATCAAAAGGTTTTACTGGATTGTAGGGATGATCATTATCGTTTACAAAAAACTTTTTTGAAACCTCATCATAAGCGTAACACTTACTTTGTATCGGTGAATTTTTTTTGTCTTCTTGCGTTGATCCATTTCGGTGTTCTAATTCCCACGGATTTTTTTCGGTGCCCTCATAATCTTTAATATGCTCTACGTTTCGACCTCTTTCTAGTAAAATTGTTTTGAGTCCTTTTTCTGTTAACTCTTTAGCAGCCCATCCTCCAGAAATTCCAGAGCCTACTACAATTGCATCAAAAATGTTTTGCTTTGCCATCTTAAAAACGTGGTTTAGATCTTCTAATGATTGTAATTTATAATAATTTTTAGAGATATTGGCATTGACTTACTTTTGCACACATGGGACAGAAAAAATTAATCCGGTTTGAAGCCATTAAAGGGTACGAAAACGTATTTGAATACCCGGTTAATGCTAAGGGCACATGGAAAGCGTTTTTTAAAAACGATAACCCCATAACACTCGAACTGGCTTGTGGCAAAGGAGAATATGCAGTAGGCCTGGGTAAAATGCACCCTAACCGCAATTATATAGGCATCGATATTAAGGGCAACCGGATTTGGAGAGGTGCTACAAATGCACTTGAACAGGGCCTTAAAAACGTGGCATTTATCAGGTCCTTAATAGATAAAGTACCTGACTACTTTAACCCTGCCGAAATAGATGAGATCTGGATCACTTTCCCGGACCCACAACTTCGTGGTTCTAAGGCTAAAAAGCGCCTTACCCACCCTAAATTTTTGCGCTTATACCAGCAAATACTAAAACCCGGGGGGATTATTCATTTAAAAACTGATAGCCCAGATTTATATCAATTTACCAAGCTTGTTATCAACTTATTTGAACTTCCGTTGTTAGAAGATATGGACAATGTATACGCGGGCGCAAACATTAAACCTGAACTGCACATTAAAACGCATTACGAGGGTTTAGATATTGCAGGCAGCAACCGAATTCATTATTTGTCTTTTTCCATTAACAAAGAATTGCCGCTGGCTTTAGATGCGCAATTAAAAAGTTTATTAAGTGAGCAAGAACCTGATTAAAGACGTAGATTATTATACAGACCCTTCTGGTAATTTTGTATTTACAGAAGCCTATCATATTGCAAAAGGATACTGTTGCGGTCACGGTTGCAGACACTGTCCTTATGCATACGAAGCGGTTCCAGAGCCCCGTAAACAAATGCTCCTCAATAAAGAAATTCATGAATTCCGCGAGCCGCAATAAAGCAGACAGTCCCAGTTTTTTTGAACTGGTATACCAGGTGGTCAGGCTTATTCCCAAAGGACGTGTAACTACCTATGGCGCTATTGCTGCATATTTAGGAAGTAAACAAAGTTCAAGAGCTGTTGGCTACGCACTCAATGGCGCACATTTTATTAAACCTAAAGTACCCGCGCAAAGAGTCGTTAACAGAAACGGCATGTTAAGCGGCAAGGCGCATTTTGAAACGCCAACACGCATGCAGGAATTACTTGAAAAAGAAGGCGTTGTAGTCAAAAATGAAACCATCCAAAATTTTAGCAAACACTTTTGGGACCCAGCCAAAGAACTAAGCTTATAGCCATCCGTTTTTACGCGTAATAAGGCGCAATAAACCAGTATACCACCGGACCTGTCACTGCTACATAAAACCAGAGTGGCCAGGTAATTTTGGCTAGTTTTTTATGTGTAGCAAACTCGGCAGTAAGTGCACGATACGCTGTAAATAAAATGAACGGTAATATAACTGCTGCTAAAAATATATGGGTACTTAAAATAAGCAAATAAAGCGTTCTAAGAGAACCCACTGCTGCAGTTTCTGCTTCACTTAAAATTCCATCATGATTGGTATCTCCAAACTTTGCTTCGCCAGCTAATAAATGATGGGCTATATAAGACACCAAAAAAAGTACTGACAACACAAGTGCAGCCATCATCATTTTTTTATGCATTTGATAATTGCCATTTTTAACAGCAACAAGCGCAGCAACTAGCAACACAGCAATGATGGAATTGATCACCGCATTTGCTTTTGCAAAAATATGTACGTCAAAACCTAAATCAACATCCAATTTAAATTTGCTAAGTAGTACCACAACGGTAAATACCACTACCGAAAAAATTCCGATAAGCCATTTAGCAAGTTTGTCGTTTTTTGAAATAGATGCTTGTAACATAGTATAGTTTTTAAATAATATTTTTATCCATTAATTTTTCTGCGCTGACGCATATACACTACAAAAAATATAATAGCAGATATAATAATCAACCAAAGCCAAGCCAGGTCTAGTATTTGTCTGAAAATAGCGCCCTTATTTTTCTTGTTTTTTTCGAGCATGAGTAGCCCAATATCTCTAGCCAGTTTCGCAACCGAAATAGAATCAAGCCCGTTGTAATAGCCACGCACATATCGGTCTTTATCAAGTAGTACAAACCTTGAAGTATGCACAAAGTCAGGACTGATAGGCTCTTCACTAAATTTATCTACCCTTAATTCTTCAAAAGCAAATTTGTAAATACTGTCTTTACTGCCCGTTAAAAACCACCAGTTGTCATGGTTAGTACCAAAAATATCAGCATAATTTTTAAGCACCGGAACAGAATCACGCTCAGGATCTACGGTAAATGAAACAAATTGAACAACGGCAGTATCAATTTTGTTGCGCACATTACCTCCAAGCTTAAAAGAATGTTGCAGCTTTTGCATGTTATAAGTAAGCTTGGGGCAAATACTTCTACAGCTGGTAAACACATAATTTACCACCATTATTTTAGAGCTCTTATCGTAAAGGCTAACCGTGTCTCCTAATTGATTCACAAGTGTAATATTGGCCGTTTTATGCCAAATACTATCTGTTACCTCTTTCCCCTTTTCGATACGGGTAACCACGGTGTCTAGTAGATATTTGCGTGGCATATCTACGGCGTTTTCACTAGCAGACTTAAGCCACAAATAACAGGCCAGGGGAAGACCGAGGGCAACCAGTAAACCTAAAATTGATTTTCTATTCATGTAAAGAGGTTCGTATAAAAAAACCACCAAACAAAGGTCGGTGGTTTTACTTATTTGATAACAATTTCATTTAGTGTTTGTTCTCTACCGACACAGTATCTTTTGCATGCGCAGTGGTATCTGCGGCGGCACCGTGAGATGCTTCTGCACCATGCCCTGCTGCTCCGTGTTCACCATGTGCTTTTTGTTCTACCTTAATTGTTGAACGCTCTTTAAAATATGGATCGTAGGTGTTACGTAGGTTTCTGAAAGAATTACCATCATCTAAAAAGGCGATGATAAACCAAATAAAAAGTCCTAGAGGCACTACGATCGTCATGATAAGGTTTTTTAATTCATGCTTTAAGTGCATGAAATAAGCAA
>JBEITL010000062.1:0-7039 GCA_040374915.1 Sediminibacterium sp.
ACTTGCAACCCCTCCAGGTTTTAGACCTATACATTTTGAAGAAGCGGTAAAGCAAGGCAAACATATATTTATGGAAAAGCCGGTAGCTACAGATCCTGCAGGCGTGCAAAGGGTTTTAGCTGCTGCTAAAATTGCAAAACAAAAAAAATTAAACGTAGTAGTAGGGCTTCAAAGACATTACCAAGATTCATACCGAGCACTCTTTGCAAAAAAAGACATGATTGGAGATATTACATCAATGCAAGCTTGGTGGAATAATGATGGCGTATGGACAAGACCACGTAAAGCAGGTCAAACCGAAATGGAATATCAAATGCGTAACTGGTATTATTTTGTGTGGCTTTGCGGTGATCATATTACAGAGCAGCACATTCATAATTTAGATGTGATTAACTGGTTTAAAGGTGGGTATCCTGTAAAAGCGCAAGGTTTTGGTGGACGACAAGTAAGAAAATCAAAAGAGCACGGTGAAATATTTGACCACCACTATGTAGAGTTTCATTACGCCGACGGATCTATTTTAAATTCGCAGTGTAGGCACATGCCAGGCACTTCTAGTAAAGTAGATGAATTATTAGTGGGCACCAAAGGAAAAATTTATTGTGATGCTGCACGTATCACAGATTTACGTGGTAAAACAATTTTTCAATTCGATAAATCTAAAGAGCGTAATCCGTATCAAACAGAGCATGACGAATTATTTGCAGCCATTGCAAAAGGTGAGTATAAATATGCTGATGCAGAAAACGGAGCATACTCTACCATGACATCTATTTTAGGCAGAATGGCTACCTATAGTGGACAAATTATTGATTGGGATAAAGCCATTAATTCGGGGCTTAATTTGCATCCATCGGTGTATGCATTTGATGCTGCAGCACCGGTTAATCCAGGTCCTGACGGATTCTATCCAGTTCCAGTTCCAGGTGTTACAAAATACTAAACCGTAAAAATTGTAAAGCGGCTCCTTATTACAATAAGGAGCCGCTTTTTTTATTCTACAATTATTTCATCAATAAATTGAAAGCCGCTTTGCAGTTTTGAAACAAACTTAATATAGCGTGCTGCGGTTGGTTTCATTTGTACTTTAAAATCTTTAAAGAGTAAACTACTCTCTGTAGGAGATACACTATTGTTATCTCTACCCTGATTGGTATAATTGATTCCGTCTACCGATGTTTGCACTTCTATGTATTTGGGCATATAAACACCCGGTCCAATAATTTGCATAAAATTAGCTTGGACTAAATGTATGGTGTCTATTTTTTGTAAATCAATAACCACGTCCATATTAGTGGTAAAGCCTTGCCACTGTCCATCTTGGTAAGTTAAACTGCCTCGGTATCCATTTACAAGTGTATATGCGCTTGCAGCAGGATAGCTTTTACTATACGGGATATTATAGGTAACGGGTTTATTAAATGCTTTGTGAAAATTAATAAGTATAGAATCTGGCGCCGATTTTTTTGCATTAATAATAGCAGCCTTGATAGTTGCTTTTGCATCCATTAAAAATGCCCCAGCATAAACGTTGGATGCTGTTGTTGGATTCGATCCATCAGTGGTATAATAGATGGTAGGTTTAAACTGTTCACTGTTAAATCGTATTGTTGCAAACCGTTTTGCAGTATCTATGTTAGCACTAATATCTACTCTATTGGAGGGTCTGCAATAATTGATATTAAAAGCTTGTAGTAGTGTATAATGAGCGGTTAACTTTTCTTGAAACTGCGCCCAATTTTTAGCAGCTGGGTTACTCCATACAACTTCACTTAATGCAATGATGCGCGGAAAAATCATGTATGCCGCATGCTCCTGCGTAGGCACATATTCGGTCCATAAATTAGCCTGCGCGCCTTTTACATATTGTTGTTTGTCTTTTTCAAGTGCAGCAGGAAGTGGCTCGTATTCATATACTTTTTGAAGTGGTAAAAATCCACCAATGGCTTCTGGTTCTCCAGCAGGGTTTTGTTGGTATTTATCAAAATAACAGGTACCGCCCGGGGTCATAATTACATCGTGGTTTTGCCTAGCCGCATCAATACCACCTTGCTCTCCTCTCCAGCTCATTACGCGGGCGCCAGGGGCTAATCCGCCTTCTAATATTTCATCCCAACCTAGTAAATAACGTCCTTTACCTGAGATAAACTTTTCCATTCTTTTGATGGCATAGCTTTGTAGTTCATCCTCATCTTTTAAGCCATTATCTTTAATCCGCTTCTGACATTTTGTACATTTTTTCCAGTGTCCTTTGGCAGCTTCATCCCCTCCAATATGAATATATTTTGAAGGAAATAACCCCATCACTTCTGTAAGTACATCTTGCATGAAAGTGAATGTAGAATCGTTACCAATACAAAATTCGCCAGATCTGCCTTTCACACTATCACAGGCTAGATTTGGATAAGCGGCTAACACTTCATCGGAGTGACCCGGCATTTCAATTTCTGGAATCACATTAATGGCCTTAGCTGCTGCATACGCAACAATATCTTTTGCATCATTTTGTGTGTAATAACCTCCGTAGGCTAGTGGGTCACCTTCTTGTAAATACCCCATCCCATTTTTCCACCATTCTTTCCATGTTTTATGCGTTCTAAAGGCAGCCTGCTTGGTTAAAAGCGGGTATTTTTTTATTTCAAGTCTCCAACCTGCACCATCTGTTAAGTGTAAATGGAGGTTGTTGATTTTATAAATACTTAATACATCAATTAAGCTTTTGATAAAAGATACTGGATAAAAATTTCGAGAAACGTCTAGCATGAGTCCTCTGTATTCAAACCTAGGCTTGTCTTTTACCGTTACACATGCAATACGGCTGGGTGTATTACTCGTATACCAAAGTTGAATAATGGTTTGGGCGCCATAGAGTGCACCGGCATAATCTTTTGCAGCAATCGTAATGGTATTAGAACTAACTTCTAGGGCGTATTCACTAGCTGCTAATTTTTTATTCTCTTTAAAAATAATTCGCGTATTTCCTTTTTGCTGCGTGTTTATAGAGGTACTTGTAATTTGCTGTACATATTTTGCAATAGGCTTCCAACTAGTAGGCGCTATAAACTGAGTGTTTTTATAAAAAGTAAAATTTCCAGTTTGTACTTTTAAAAATTGCGGCTCTGGAATGATACTTACTTGCTTTTGAGCTACTGCAAAATATCCTACGAGTATTAACGAAATAGCAACGAATATTTTTTTCATCCTTCTTTACTTTTTAATATAAAAATCCTTACCTAAACTCCAGTCATTGTTAAAATATCCCACTGCTTTAATACCGTTCTCTCCTTTAATAAGCATATCCAGTGAAAAAACCATAAAGTCAGGAAAACCGCTACCACCGCTAAAATATTGATTGGCATCCGCGGCTTGCATACCTTGTACACCCGTACCACCAATAAGTGCTACACTTGTAATACCATTGTTTTGTGCAGGATATATAAAGTAAGTACCTAGGTCTTGACCTTCAAAAACGGTGTTCCCCATAACAATTTTTCCGGTAGTAACCTTAATAGGACAATTGCTAAGAAGTGCCGCTGCTGCGGTGTTGGTGGTTTCGTTGCCGTATAAAATAACGCCCTGATTTTGATAAGCTATAGCAGTAAAATCTTTATCTGCAATTAAACTTACTGATCCATTGCCTCTATAGTACCAGGTTTCGGCGTCATATTTTGCTTTTTGAAGTGCCCAGTTATTTTCTGCTTCTGTACCATGGGTAGCGTATACAAAAACCATATTATGGTTGAATGCTTCTTTTAATCCACCATTTCTTTGGATACCCTTGTTGGTCAAAAGCGGCGATGTTCCTTTTGCCCAAGTTGTGTTTTTTTCCAACACGAGAGCATTACCATTTACAATATGTGTTATCGAACTACCGTCTAAAACAATACTAACCGTATCACCAACGGTAAAATCTTTGGTATCAATCGCAACAGCGTTAACATTGGTAGTCGTACCTGTAATATTTTTTGTTTTCATATTGCGCGTAAGTTGTACACGGCTATATTCAAAACTTTTTGTTTGTTGTAATACTTGTAACCAGTGATAGGTATTTGTAATAGCCGTAGATGGAAGTGTATAATCAATCACATTTACTTTGCTGCTTACTGGAATGGTATGTCTTTTGAAATATTCAAAAATAGGCGCCCAGTCTACGCTCTCATCACTAAACCAATGCGAACCTCCAGGATATTCGTAATAACTAAAATCTGGATGAAATTCGGCAAGTACTTTTTTCATTTGTCTTGCATAGTTCACCGAAACGGTTTCATCTGCATCACCATGAAAAATGTAAACGCCATTAGCTTTGTAGTTATTGACCATACCTAAAACATTGCTTGGCGTACTTGCTCTTGTCAATATTTTTTTAACTGCTGTGCTGGTGTCGTTTGGAACCAGACCATCATGAGAGCCATACGCAGCAAGGGTTGGATATCCTGCCGACGGAGCAATTGCAGCCCACTTTCCAGGATAGGTAGCACCTAAATACCAAGTGCCATGCCCACCCATGGAGTGACCTGTTAAATATATATTTTGTGGATTTGGCTGATATGTTTTTTTAGCGATCTCAAAAACTTCTAGCGCATCAAGTCTGCCCCAATCTTCCCAGTTAAATCCTCTTGGTCTTCTATTAGTAGGCGCTACAATGGGTCCTTCTTGTTTTGGTTTGTAAGCTCTGGCTTGAGATATGGCTTCTACTTCTGCACCATGTACCGATAAAAATAAACTCGGATTTGTTTTATTATCGTTGGCTTGAGGTGCTACTGCATAATACTGTACAGAACCATCTATTCCACTAATAAAAGTATGAGAAGCGTGTTCACTACTTTTTACAGCTGTTACTACAACAGATGTTGTATCAATAATTTGGTTGTTAGACATTAGGGTTAGCGTTACCCTATAACTTCCTTTGCTTACATTTTTTGGTACCGGTATTTCTACAGCTACCTTTCTTGCGATATGTTGCGCAATGTTTGAAATATTGGTTTGTATTTTTTGATCTTCCACCGCCGCTGTGATACTCATGCCTGTTGTATTATTTTTTGAACTATTTACAACAACAAGCCCTGCCCATTTTTTTGCTACTGTTTCTCCTTCAATAAAAAATGGGAGTGTAGCATCTTTGGTACTTAATTGCACTGGCTTAAATGAAAAATCAAGCATTGCTTTTACCGAAGCAAACCTACCAGCGCCTGCGGCGCGGATATAAAATTCATTGATTCCTTTTTTTAGCTGAACAGGTATGTACATCCATCCATATCGGTACATATCTCCAGCATGTGGTGCCCCATTAATAAATACCATGGAGTGCCCTGTGCCAATAAACACAGCTGTTCCAGCTTTTGGAGCGTTGTACGTTAGGTATAAGTAACCATTCGCTAGCGCCTGACTTCTAAAATTATTTGCACTGTCTGCCTTTACGGCTGTCCACTTTGTTTTAGCCTCAGCTGAAACCGCTAATCCTTCCTGCGGCTTACTTTCACCTTTATAGATACTATAAGCAAGTGTATCGGAATACATGGCTTCTCTACCATATTGGTGAACTTTACCAGATGCGAGCCCGTTTGTGAAATGATATACATTTTGTGCAAGTATTACACTTGAGCAAAGCATAGCAAATGCAAAGAATATTTTTTTCATGAATTTTTATTTGCAGTTAATTTACGCCACTATTAAATGAACCCCTTAATTATTTTTTAACCGGTTCAAATAGGCTTAAAAAACGTTAGAATTGAGTTATTGAAATAAATTAAATTTAGGGTACTAAAATACATTGTATGAATTTTTTATTCCGCCCTACAATCTCTCTTTTTGCTGTGCTTTTTTCTTGCATGACCATTACTTGTGTACATGCCCAAAAAGTAACAGCGCCTGTCTTTACTATGGTGCAAAATGGAGGTTCAAATGCGGTTATTGTAACTGCAGTAAATGCAGGTAAAGACGAGCTTTTAGCGGCTAACGAACTCAGTGATTATGTTTTTAAAATAAGTGGCATACATATTCCTGTTTCAACTCAAAAAAATAAGAAAAATTCAGTTATTTATATTGGCAGTGCTTGTCCAAATTATGCGTCGCTTACAAAAAATGAATATGCGATTAAGAGTAGTAAAAATGAGCTTCAAATTACAGGCGCCACACCCTACCAAACACTTGAAACCGTATATGTTTTATTAGAAGAATTTTTAGGTTGTCAATTTTTATCGCCAAGTGTAGAAAAAATCCCGTCTTCAAAAAATGTAGTTGTTGAAGCAAATTATGCATATACGCCAGCTGTATTAACAAGAACAGTTCACTCTAAATTATTTTATGACAACCCAACTTATGCCGCCAAAAGAAGAGTAACCACAGAAGGGTTTCCAAAATTTGTACCAGAGGCGCGCGTGCATACCTTTAATAAGTTTTTACCAGAAAAAAACTTTTTTGAACATCATCCAACTTTTTATGCGCTTGTAAAAAATAAAAGACAGCCCACGCAACTTTGTTTATCCAACGATACGGTGTATCAAATTATCAAAGATTCTGTAGCTGCATTTTTTGATAGAAGACCAACAGCTTCTGTTTTATCGGTGAGTCAGGATGACAACACGCAGTATTGTACTTGCGATAAATGTGCAGCCATCGACGCATATGAAGGCTCTCCTTCTGGAACCATGATAACCCTTGTAAACCGCATTGCCAAAGACTTTCCGAATAAAACAATTGCAACCCTTGCGTATCAATACACCAGAAAAGCACCGCTGCATATTAAACCAGAAAAAAATGTTTTAGTGACACTTTGTTCGATAGAGTGTGATAGAAGTGGTCCTATTGCAGAAAAATGTAAAGATTTTGAATCAGACTTAAAAGCATGGGGCGCTATCGGTGCCACTATTCAAATTTGGGATTACACCACGCAGTTCACTAATTTTTTGGCACCCTTTCCAAATTTAGAAACTTTACAACCTAACATTAATTTATTTGTAGACAACAATGCCAACTGGATTTTTGAACAGCATAGTCATAACCCTTCCGAATTTTTTGAGCTACGTAGTTGGTTGCTTTC
>JBEITL010000190.1:0-3357 GCA_040374915.1 Sediminibacterium sp.
AAGTCGTTTACAAGTTTTGGTGTTGGATCATTTAATACGTTTACGAGATCCACACTTCCTTTTTGATCTGTCCAAGAAATGGTAGCTCTTAATTGTCCTTTACCAGATGCAATTACATTTGTAGAAAAAATAGTGGTTGTTGCATTAAAAACATTTTCATACATCAAATGCTCACTACTTGCATTATTGTTATTAGCCACCGATGCAGATATTACAGCAGCTGCTTTTTCTACGTTTAAAAGTCCAAAACCAAATTTATAATCGGGACCTGGTGCGCCACCTGCTTCACTAGCAGTGTGAATGGCAAGTCCTTTAATGGTGGCTGCTCTTAAAAATTCGCCATTTTTTAAACGTGCATATAATTCTTGTAATAAGAGAAGTGAGCCTGATGCATTTGGTGAAGACATAGAAGTACCGCTCAAACTTGCATAGCTGGTATTAGAACCTGAAGTGCTTGATAAAACGGCAACACCATTGGCAACAACGTCTGGTTTGATTCGGCCATCATCGGTGGGACCCCAACAACTAAAATTACTCATGACAACATCTTCGGGTCTGCTGTATATAGAAGAAATTCCGTTAACAGCACCTACGGTTAAAATATTTTTGGCATTACCGTCCCAAGAAACAATTCCATAACCGTCATTATTACTGATGCCATCGGGTCTATTACCTGCAGATGCCATAGAGTTACTTGCATTGAATCTGAAATAGGGCTGACCTACCGCTGGTCCATTTTGATTTCTACTATTACCCGCCGATTTTACAAATAAATAATAAGGAGCATTGTAGGCAATAGAATCTAATAATTGCGCCTCGTTACTATAGTATCCAAATTTATAATCTTCATTGTCTGTGGAGCGGCCATAAAATTCCCATCTACTTTGTGATGAATTGTAATTCCATCCTGTAATGGTACCATAAGAGTGGTTTGAAATTAAAAGGTTGGCTGCTTCTGATGCTACTTCCGCTTTATCACCCGTAAAATCATATGCAATAATACCTTGTATACCATAAGCCATGCCTTTTGCGCTAGGGTTTACACCAGAAGCCACCATGGTGCCCGTTACGTGTGTAGCGTGATCAGATAATACAGCGGCATTGTCTTTTTGTGTTACTCTATTTACAAGTTCTACGTGTGTATTTAAAATTTTGCCACCATCCCAAACGCCTAATTTATTTTTTACTGCATTGGAAGATCCAGATAAATTAAGACCTGATGATCCACCTGGCCATAATTGATTGGCTCTTGTAGTATTGGCTGCAATGGCGTTGTTATGCTGAATATAATACTTAGGTAAATTAAAAGCATCTACGCCAACGAGTTTACCAACATTACCTTCTTTGTCGGTAATGGTTAACGCCCAACCTTTTTGTTTGGCAAGCGATAATGCTTTGATATAATTTTCGTTGTCTGCAATTTTTAATGCTTTTGCAGTACGCTCAAGTATGGTTGGCTCGGTTATTGTTTGTGCAACAGTTATGCTTGTAAAAAATGCACAGAAAAATAATGTTGCAAAAAAACGAGTGCTTGTAATCAACTTAGATGTTTTCATATATCTTCACATTAACGCCCCGAGGGCTTTTATACTGAACTAAAAATACTTAATTACCTTTTAACTTTACTATATGAAACGAGTTCTTTTTTACGTATTTACCCTCATTTTTTGGGGGATTGCTTGCAAGACCCCAAAAGGGAATAGCGTCGCAGAGCCAGCCGTTACAAAGACCGCTACAATTACCCAAGGTATTGTGGGTGAAGTCACTGAAATTACTGGCAATCAGATGCCCATGGTAGGTGCCCCTGCGCCTACACCAAGGCCATTTAAGACCACTGTTTATATATATGACTCTACGCATATTAGTAAGGTTCAACAAATAGGAACCAGTCCGCTTTTTTCTATGATAAATACGCGTTTGGTACAAAAACTGGACACCAACGAGGCCGGGCAGTTTAGCGCCGAACTTCCGGCGGGCACTTACTCGGTTTTTGTACTAAAAGGCGGGGCCTTTTTTGCCAACCAATTTGACGAGAAAAACAATATTGGGTTGTGCAGGGTGGAGGTTGGCAAGCAAACGCGTTGTCAAATAAGCGTCAATACCGATGCGAGTTACTAATTGAGCGCCGTTTTGTTTGATGCCGTTTCATTTGGTGCGGCTATTTCGGGGTCTGCGATTGCGGCGTTTAATTTGGGCAGTCTTATGACTTTGGGTGCCGTTTCGTTATCTTTGCGGTGGAGAAGATTTTATGAATTTGGATGTGTTGCTAGCGCAGTTTAATAGTGCCCCCCACCTCAATCAATTGGTGAGCAGCCTTCTATTGCCCCAACCGCAAAAAATCTTTCTAAAAAATTTACAAGGTAGCAGTGCCGAATTTTTTGTGGCCAGTGTTTTTGCACATGCACAAACAGATACGCTCAATCATATTGTAATACTTCAAGACGCCGAAGAAGCGGCATACTTTCATAACACGCTCGAAAATATTTCTAAGGCACTCGATGTGTTTTATTTTCCTTCGTCATTCAAAAACAGGAAGAACTTTAAACTCTTAAACAGTTCTCATGTGATGCTCCGGACCGAGGCGCTAACGAAGTTAGCGGCGGGGGGTAATAAAAAAATGTTGGTCACGTATCCCGAAGCCATATTTGAAAAAGTGGTGTTGTCGGAAACCCTCAAGTCCAATATTATTTCTATTAAAACCAATGACACCATAAATGTAGAGAGTTTGCTAGAACTCTTTGTGATGTATGGTTTCAAGCGTTCCGACTTTGTGTATGAGCCCGGACAATTTGCCATAAGAGGTGGTATTTTAGATATCTATTCTTTTGGTAACGAAAAGCCCTACCGTGTTGAGCTTTTTGGAAACGAAGTAGACTCCATTCGAATTTTTGATCCAGAAACACAGCTCTCCGAACGAAAATTATTACAGGTCAATATCATCCCCAATGTAGAAACCCAATTTTCTACTGGCGAAAAAGTATCACTCTTCGAATTTTTAAAAGAGAACACGGTGGTATGGACCAAAGACTTTTCTTTTATTCAGGAAAAAGTAACACAACAATACGAAGACCTTGAAGGTTTTGTGTCGCTACTCGATAGCGGTTACCGTATGCAAAATAGTGACGACGAAGACGATACCCGCGTGATGCAGGACGTTACACTTAATGATTTTATTACTTCTGGTGATATTATGGCGTCCCTGGCGGGCCGCCACCACATTGAGTTTGGCATGCATCCAAACAATACAACACTCGAAATAGAATGCAACACCAAACCACAGCCTTCTTTTAATAGACAGTTTGATTTACTCATCAAAGATTTAAAAGCACACGAAGGTGCTGGGTATTCGTTGTATAT
>JBEITL010000017.1:0-11202 GCA_040374915.1 Sediminibacterium sp.
AAAAAAAGGGGAAAATTGAATTTTCCCCTTTTTTATTTATTAACGATTTATGTTATTCTTTTACTCTTTCTACGTAGTCACCAGATTTGGTGTTTACGCGGATCAATTCACCTTCTTCCACAAATAAAGGAACCATTACGGTAGCGCCTGTTTCTACCGTAGCTGCTTTTAAAGCACGGGTAGCGGTATCGCCTCTTAAACCTGGCTCACAATACGTGATTTTCACAACAATTTTTTCTGGCAATTCTGCACCAATCGCTTGGTCGGTTTCTGTATTAATAAATACAAAAACTTCAGAACCGTCTTTTAAAAACTGCGGTGCATCGATCATTTCTTCACCTAATGCAATTTGCTCGAAAGTCTCATTGTTCATAAGGTTGAAGCCACTTTCGTCTTTGTATAAAAACTGGAAAGCTCTTTTCTCTACACGAACAGGGTAAATGGTTTCACCACTATTCCATGTTTTTTCGATAGATCTTTTGTTGTCTACGCCTTTTAATTTAGCCCAAACCTTTGCTGCTGCACGAGCTGTCTTGTTCTCGCCAAATTCAACAACTGAATATAAGCTTCCGTCTAGTTTAAGGATCACCCCACGTGAGATGTCTGAAGTAGTTGCCATGTGTTTAATTTTAAAATGAAGACTTCTGCAAGTCGAGCGCAAAAGTAGGGATTGAACGGGATATTTTGCTAAAGTTTAATAGGAAAGAAGGTAAGGTATTGTTTTTCACCTATTTTTGCGGCAAATAAAAATACCGAGACCACTATGTCAGTATTAGTTAATAAGAATTCGAAAGTTATTGTTCAGGGATTTACCGGAACAGAAGGTACGTTCCACGCTACCCAAATGATTGAATATGGCACCAATGTTGTTGGTGGTGTTACCCCAGGGAAAGGCGGGAGCACACATTTAGACAAACCCGTGTTTAATACCGTTGCGAATGCTGTAGCTTCTACAGGTGCTAATGTGAGTATCATTTTTGTACCGCCTGCATTTGCAGCGGATGCTATTATGGAAGCGACCGATGCTGGTATCGAACTAGTTGTTTGTATCACAGAAGGTATCCCAGTGCAAGACATGGTAAAAGTTAAAAACTATTTACTCGGAAAAACAACCAGACTTATTGGGCCTAACTGCCCTGGCGTTATTACTGCCGGTGAAGCAAAAGTAGGTATCATGCCAGGTTTTATTTTCAAGCCAGGACGTATTGGTATTGTTTCAAAGAGCGGTACATTAACCTATGAAGCTGCGGACCAAGTGGTAAAAGCAGGCATGGGTATTTCAACAGCGATTGGTATTGGTGGAGATCCAATTATTGGAACGCCTACTAGAGATGCTGTAGAGCTTTTAATGAACGACCCTGAAACCGATGGTATCATTATGATTGGTGAAATTGGTGGTAGCATGGAAGCAGAAGCTGCTGAGTGGATTAAAGCCAATAAAACAAAGCCTGTTGTAGGATTTATTGCAGGTCAAACAGCGCCTCCGGGCAGAAGAATGGGCCACGCGGGTGCGATTGTTGGCGGTGCAGATGATACAGCAGCAGCTAAAATGAAAATTATGGCAGCTTGTGGTATTCATGTAGTAGCTAGCCCAGCTGATATTGGAAAAACAATGGCTGAAGTCATTAATAAATAATTGCAATTTTTTATTTAAGCCTGTAACTTTTGTTGCAGGCTTTTTTTTGCCCATCAATACTTAGATTTACAAATATGAGGCGGATACAAAAGCAAATTCATTTATTTATTTTGATGGCTCTTTGTAGTAGTTATATCGCTACTGGCCAAGTTGTAGTGACTGGCAGCCATGCGTCCTTTTTAAGAGAAGGAGATAAATCATTTATCACTGCTACAATCAATAATAAAAGCAATAAGCCAGTTACCGGTCAGGTTCATTTAGCACTTATTAATCCCACTAACAATAACCCTGTAGATGGATGGTTTCAAAACGTTTTTCCATCACAGTTTTATAGCATTGAAGCAGGTGCTAACATTCGGATTCAATTTCCTTTACAAGCAGCTTTTGGATATATACAAATGCTCCGTTATCAATTGGAAGCAACCGTATTAGAAAATAAAAAAGAAGTAGTAGCCACCACGAGTTACACCGATAGCTTTCAGGTCTACACCAATAGATTACTTGTTTCAGATTCGGTGGTTTTAAAAAGCTACAAAGACACCCTCATAAAAGGTATATTTAACGCCCTACTTCATGCCCCAGAAAGTAGCACGCATAACAATATGCGCGTTTCGTTTACAGCTTCTACCCCACTTGATTATTGGAAATTACAAATGGGCAATAAACAATTTACAACATCAGGTCGAGTTCACTTTGACACCTTATTACTTGGTGATTTTATAAGTAACGAACTGGGTAATTATTCGCTCCAAACAAGTAATTCAGGAGCATTCAATAAACAGGAAACTAAAATTATATGGTCGCAGTATAAGAAAGTTGAACAAGCAATAAAGTCTAATGGGGCATTTGAATTGCAAAAAACAATTCAACAAAAAATAAATGGCCGCTGGAATCTTATTGCCGAAAATGCAGCACTACGTGTAGGGGACACACTTCATGTTACTGTTACCATTGCTACCCCAAAGAAATTTGATAAAATATTACTTGAGGAAAACCTTGTGGGTGGCAGTCAACTTCTGCTTTCGCAAAACACAGGAGAAAAAAAATATGCATCTCTTTTTACAAAAGAGATGAGCTACAACCCATTAGCGAAGCAAATATTGAGTTACCAATTTATACTTACGCGTACAGGTGTTTTTAGTACAGGGAATACTGTTGTAACCATAACTTCTAAAAACATAAAACAAAAGACTGCGCTAAAATCGATTCAACTTTTTATACCTTCTACCGAAATAAGAATTGAAGAATAAATGCATAGCAACCATTACGATATTATCATTGTAGGTCAGGGTATTTGTGGAACTGTTTTAAGTAGCTCACTTATTTTGCAAGGTCAAAAAGTACTCGTTATTGACGATGGAAGTAATAAAGCAGCAAGTAAAATAGCCAGTGGCGTGATTAACCCGGTTACAGGAAGGCGCATTGTAAAAACTTGGCAAATAGATGCGGTGATGCCAGCAGCAGTTCGCATCTACCAAGCACTTGAAAAAAAGCTAGACACAAGCATTGTTAAGCAGTGTAATATTATCAATTTTCACGCCAGTGAACAAATGCAAAAAGCTTTTGAAGATAGGATTGCAGAGGACCCTACTTACCTATCAACAAAACCTTTGCCAAATACGATTGCAGCTGCATTTGAGGCCCCTTTTGGACACACCGTTATTGATCCATGCTGGCTTATAAATGTAGAAAATTTGCTGCATCATTGGCGTCAATATTTAATTGAAAAAAATGCATTATTAGAGGACGTTTTAGATTTTAAAAAACTTGACAGCAAAGCAGCTCATATTGTCTACGATAAATACACCGCCAACAAAATAATTTTTTGCGAAGGTGCCAAAGGTCAAGACAATCCATACTTTAAACAACTTCCTTTTGCCCCCAATAAAGGAGAGGCTTTACTCGTAAAAATCAATGATTTAGACAACCGCTACATCTATAAAAAAGCAGTGAGCATTGTACCTTGGAAAGATGGTATATTTTGGGTAGGCTCTAATTACGAATGGGATAATAATAACGACGACCCTTCTTTAGCGTTTAAAGAAAAAACAACCGCGGCAATAAACGAATGGCTTCAACTACCCTATGAAGTAGTGGATCATATTGCAGCCATAAGGCCCGCAAACACACAACGCAGGCCATTTGTAGGGATGCACCCTACCTTTAAAAACATGGGTATCTTTAATGGCATGGGTACTAAAGGCTGTTCGCTAGCACCCTACTTTGCAGAGCAAATGACAGAACATATTTTACATCAAACGCCAATAGAGAATGAGGCCGCAATTGATAGATTTCATATTTTAGCATAACAATTAATCCGCCATGTCAAATTCAAAAGAAAGCATAGAATACGTAATTCCAATTCAGTACCGAAAAATGGAAAACTTACACATTGTATTTTGGCTCTTTAAAGATATTGCTTGGTGTTTGGGCATACCGCTACTTGGCATCATTATGATTGTTCCAACACTCATCATTTCTATTGTTATTTCTTGGCGTACCAGGCAGTTCATGTCTGAGCTTTGCCATAATTTGGCCATCACATTTTGGATAAGTGCCAACTCGTTTTGGATGGTCACCGAATTTTTTCACATCGACACACAAATTGCATTTTTGGGCATTACCTACAAGCACCTCGCCATGTTCCCTTTTAGCATCGGCGTGGTTATTTTGGCTTTCTACTACTTAATCTGGAGGCCAAGGCACAAAAATGAAGCAGAAACCATGTAATTAAGGGTTGCAATACACCCCATTTTGAGTGGGTTCTAGCGGCATTTGAAGTATATTTGCCCTTCAAATTATTGGATTAATAAATTAGCACTATGTACCGTTCACATAACTGTGGAGAATTAAGAGAAAGCCATGTTGGTCGTGAAGTAACCCTTGCAGGTTGGGTTCAAACAGTTAGAAAATTTGGCGCCATCACTTTTGTCGATTTAAGAGATCGTTATGGTATTACACAATTATTACTCGGTGAGTCAATGGCCTCATTTTTGGATGAAAATCCACTCGGTAGAGAATTTGTAATTCAAGCGAAAGGAACGGTAGCGAATCGAAGCAACAAAAATCCAAATATTGAAACGGGTGACATTGAAATCATTGTTAGCAGTTGTGTAGTGCTAAATAAATCGGCGGTGCCTCCATTTACCATTCAAGATGACACAGATGGTGGCGATGATTTACGCATGAAATTCCGTTACCTAGATTTAAGACGAAACGCTGTCAAGAAAAATTTAGAATTAAGATATAACGTTAACCGCTCTGTAAGAAACTACTTACATGAACAAGGTTTTATGGATATCGAAACACCATTTTTAATTAAGTCTACTCCAGAGGGCGCACGCGACTTTGTGGTTCCATCGCGTATGAACCCTGGCCAGTTTTATGCACTACCGCAATCGCCACAAACCTTTAAACAATTATTAATGGTGAGCGGTTACGACCGTTACTATCAAATTGTAAAATGTTTTAGAGACGAAGATTTAAGAGCAGACAGACAACCAGAATTTACACAGATAGACTGTGAAATGGCATTTGTAGAGCAAGAAGATGTTTTACAAATGTTTGAAAATTTAATTAGACGCGTTTTTAAAGACGTAAAAAATATTGATTACTCAGATGCCATCGAAAGAATGACTTGGGAAGATGCGATGTGGCAGTTTGGTAATGACAAACCAGATATTAGATTTGGAATGAAAATTGCCAACTTAAAATCGGCATTTTTAAAAGGTGGTAAAATAGAAGCAACTGGGGATTTAATTAATGGCGCCGGCTTTGGCGTATTTGATAATGCAGAAACCGTTTTAGCCATTGCAGCACCTGGCTGTAGCGAATATACCCGCAAACAAACCGACGAGCTTACCGAGTGGGTTAAGCGCCCGCAAATTGGCATGCAGGGCCTTGTGTACATCAAATGCAACGCAGATGGTACTTACAAAAGCAGTGTCGATAAATTTTACACCGAAGACAAATTAAAAGCCATCGCAGATGCTGCTGGCGCAAAAGCTGGCGATCTTGTTTTAATACTTGCAGGCAAAGAAGAAAGAACCCGTAAAGCCACTTCTGAATTAAGGCTTGAAATGGGTAAAAAATTAGAGTTTAGAAAAGACGATGAATTTAAATTATTATGGGTACTAGATTTCCCATTATTTGAATACGCCGAAGAAGAAAATAGATGGGTTGCTAGACACCATCCTTTTACATCTCCTAAGCCTGATCATATCAGTGTTATGATCAACAATAGTCCTGTTATTGAAAATGCAGACAAATATTTAGAGCACCCGTATGCTACCATTAAAGCCAATGCGTACGATATGGTTTTAAACGGTAACGAAATTGGCGGTGGATCAATTAGAATTTACCAGCGTGCGCTTCAAGAAAAAATGTTTGATGCACTTGGCATGACCACCGAAGAAGCCCTTCATAAGTTTGGCTTTTTACTAGGCGCTTTCGAATATGGCGCGCCTCCACATGGTGGTCTGGCATTTGGTTTTGACAGATTGTGTTCGATACTTGGCGGATCAGAAAGTATTAGAGACTTTATTGCATTCCCGAAAAACAATGCAGGTAGAGACGTGATGCTGGACGCACCGAGCACCATCGATGACAAACAATTTGTGGAATTACAAATCAAATTAAACCTAACTGACAAAGCCTAAATTGTATTTATGAAGCAGGTGCAAATTTTTAAAGTACTCACTTACTTGTTAATACCCATTGCGCTATTGTTTGGCTTTATGGCATTATTAGTATTACCCACAGCACTTGTAAATCCTGCACTCCTACTTGTCGTATTTATATTTTCATGTATCGCTATTTATACTTTTTCCAGTCTCCGTTTTGTAACAACGGCCATCAATAAAGCAAAAAACTGCAATCCCAGTTTAAAAGACTGGATTAAAATAAACGGCTACATCTCTGTGGGTACCGCATTTATGTTTTTATTAAATAGCATTGGCATTTTAATGCTACGCCCCATCGAGTTTAATGATTTTGTAAACAAAGCCATGGAAACGCAGGCCAGTTTACCTCCAAGCATCACACCTGCCTTTGTAGGTCAAATGCTAAAGTATACCGCTATTTTTATGCTGATCACGAGCATCATTATTCTCGTACATACCAGAATTCAATTTGTATTTTTAAAAGCGTATAGCTACGTATTTGACAGTGAATAACCATACCCCACTTGCCGAAAGAATGCGGCCAAATAAACTAGAGGATCTAGTTGGCCAAGAACACTTAACAGGTAAGGGAAGTATTTTAAATACAAGTATTGAAAAGGGGCATATTCCTTCCATGATTTTATGGGGACCTCCAGGTGTAGGTAAAACAACCATTGCCAATATTATTGCACACCAACTCAATGCCCCCTATTTCCAGCTAAGCGCCATTAGTAGTGGTGTAAAAGAAGTACGTGAAATTATAGAACAAGCAAAAGATCAACCAGGTGCCGTACTTTTTATTGATGAGATACACCGATTTAATAAAGGTCAACAAGATGCACTTTTAGCAGCCGTAGAAAAAGGCATTATAACACTTATTGGTGCCACTACCGAAAACCCATCTTTTGAAGTAAATAACGCCTTACTAAGTAGATGTCAAGTATTTGTTTTAAAACAATTACAAGAACAGGATCTAGGTGCATTGATACATGAGGTTATCAAAAAAGACAGCTACTTATCTACCCTTCCTATTCAATTACAAGAAACTGCTGCCCTATTTAAAATTGCCGGTGGTGACGCCAGAAAATTACTCAATCTATTAGAGCTCGTTGTTCAAACACATGTAGGCGAAGAAGCGATTGTCATTACAGATAAAATTGTGATGAGGGTAGCGCAGCAAAAATTAGCCATTTATGATAAGGGTGGTGAGCAGCATTACGATATTATTTCTGCCTTTATTAAAAGTATGCGCGGCAGTGATCCAAACGCAGCCGTGTACTGGCTGGCACGCATGATAGAAGGTGGAGAAGATGTAAAATTTATAGCAAGGCGCATGCTCATTTTTGCAAGCGAAGACATTGGAAACGCTAACCCCAATGCGCTATTACTAGCCAACAATACTTTTGACGCGGTAAGTAAAATTGGATACCCCGAGTCGCGCATTATATTATCGCAGTGTGCTACCTATTTAGCTTCATCGCCAAAAAGCAACGCGTCCTATGTTGCCATTAATGACGCGCTAGCGCTTGTTGCAAAAACTGGTGATTTACCGGTGCCACTCCATTTACGCAATGCGCCAACCAAACTGATGCAGCAAATGGATTATGGCAAAGATTATAAGTATGCCCACTTAGGCGAAAATAATTTTGTGGACCTTGAATTTTTTCCAGAAGCCATTAAGGGAACAACACTATACACTCCAGGCAACAATGCCAGAGAAAATGAAATCAGAAGCTTTTTAGTACTGCGCTGGAAAAAGAAATACGGGTATTAATTATTTTTTTGAGGTACCATACGACCCGACGCGCCTCTATCACCACCTTCGTGGTATTCGGCGTCTTCATTCACATCCCATAAATTATACAACTCCTTACCTGCAATAATATTTTTTGCAGCAAGCATCGCCGTCATCATAGAATGGTCTTGGTTATTGTATTTGTGCATGCCATTACGGCCTATTAAATAAAGTCCCGGATAATTTGCAAGCGCATCTCTAACGCTATCCACTCTTGCCTTATAAAACTGATCATAGACAGGGTATGCTTTAGGTTGTCTCACTACGTAACCATCCACTACAGCCGATGCTTTTGTAAGACCAATTTTTTCAATTTCTTTTTTACCTAGTGCAATTAGATCGGCATTGGAACTAGTCCATAGCCCATCTCCTTCAAAGCAAAAATATTCGAGACCATAACATGCCATGCTTGGATCAGGTACCATATAAGGGCTCCATGATTTAAAGTTTTGCACCCTTCCTACTTTTACTTTAGGATCATGTATGTAAATCCAGTTGTCAGAAAACGCATCTTCATCTTTACAAATAAGTACCACCGTTAAAAAATCGCGATAACCAAGTGCAGCAGCATTTGCAGCCACTGTTGCTGGAAACGCAGGCAATACATTTGCCACAAGCTCACGCATAGGGGCCGTTGAAAGTACATAGTCAAAGCCCGTTACACTCCCTTGACTTGTTGTTTGCACGGTCCATGAATGATTGGCATATTCAATTTTTTGAACCCCACAGTTCATATGTAGCGTAACACCCATGGCTTTGCTTTTTTCGGCACAAGCCTCCCACATCATACCTGGCCCCTGTTTTGGATACCTGAATGAATCGATGAGTGTTTTAATTACCTTGTCTTTATCAGTTGCCTTTTTATTAGGCTTAAATAGTGCGTTAAAAATGGCACTACTTAAAGAAAGTCCTTTAATACGCTGCGCTGCCCAATCGGCACTGATTTCATTACAAGGAATACCCCATACTTTTTCAGTGTAGGTTTTAAAGAAAATATTAAATAATCTTTTTCCAAATTGATTGGTTACCCACTCTTCAAAATTGGTTGGATTTTTAACTGGAAATGCTTTTGCTTTTAAATAACTCAAAACACATAAAGCACTTTCAAAAATCCCTAGTTTTCGTAAAGCTTCAAAAGCCACCAGTGGATATGAGAAAAAATGGTTGTTGTAATAGATGCGAGAACTTCTTGGACGCTCTAACATTTCATCGCCTAAAATTTCGGTCCAAAAATCTTCTACCTCTTTAGATTTAGAAAAAAATCGGTGACCCCCAATATCAAAATGATAGCCATTATAAGATTCGGTTCTTGAAATACCACCCACATACTGCGGATCTTTTTCAAAAACAACCACTTCTTGGTTACCTTTTGCAAGTAGGTATGCGGCAGTTAAACCTGCTGGACCAGCTCCAATAATTGCGACTCTTTTTGACATAGAAATAGGGGTTATCGGTGTAAGATGGCAAAGGTGCTAAATTAATATGGATCTACCACTATTTTTGGGCTTCAATTTATACTTATCTTTCCTCAAAATTCGAGCAAGATGAACGCATTTAATTGGACCCTTCAAACCTTTGATAACCTTGCCAATAAGAAGTTGTATGCTATTTTAAAACTTCGTTGCGAAGTGTTTATTATTGAGCAGGCCTGCAATTATCAAGACATTGATGGTAAAGACCTAAAAAGTTTTCATTTGTGTGGATGGGACGGAGACAATCTAGTTGCCTATGCCAGACTTTTGCCAGCAGGGGTATCATTTAATGAAATTTCTATTGGACGTGTATTAAGTTCACCAGCTTACCGCCGGCAAGGTGCCGGTATTGGACTCATGCAAAACGCCATTGCACATTGTTATGAAAAATTTGGAAAGCAACCCATCCGAATTGGTGCACAATTATACCTACAAAAATTTTACAGCAGTTTTGGGTTTATCAAAGATTCAGATATCTATCTAGAAGACGATATTGAACACATCGAAATGATTTTACCGTAATTCTGCTTTTACAAATCGGGCTGTATGACTTTCTTTACACCTTATCATTTGCTCGGGTGTCCCTTCAAACAAAATAGTACCGCCACCATCACCACCCTCTGGCCCTAGGTCAATAATATGATCGGCTACTTTTATAACATCTAAATTATGTTCAATAACGAGTACGGTATTGCCTCTATCTACTAGCTTATTTAGCACATCAATTAAATATTGAATATCCTGAAAGTGAAGCCCCGTGGTAGGTTCATCCAAAATATAAAAAGTTTTACCCGTATCTTTTTTACCCAGCTCAGTCGAAAGTTTAACACGCTGCGCTTCACCTCCACTTAGCGTTACTGCCGATTGCCCTAAAGTAATATAACCGAGCCCCACTTCTTGTAGCACTTTTATTTTTCTGAAAATAAATGGCACAGGTTGAAAAAATTCGCAAGCCTCATCTACCGTCATGTCTAAAACATCACTAATAGATTTTCCTTTGTACCTGATTTCAAGTGTTTCACGGTTGTAACGTTTGCCATTGCATTTTTCACAATGCACATACACGTCTGGCAAAAAGTTCATTTCAATGACGCGCATACCACCTCCCTCGCAAATTTCACAACGACCACCCTTTACATTAAAAGAAAATCGACCTGCCGTATACCCTCTTATTTTAGATTCTGCCAAAGCAGCAAACAAGGTTCTAATCTCGGTAAAGAATCCACAATAAGTAGCTGGATTACTCCTTGGCGTCCTACCTATTGGCGACTGGTCCATTTCAATTACTTTATCGATATGCTCCAATCCTTTTATAGATTTAAATGGCATGGGTTGTTGCTTACTATCATAACAATGTTTAGATAACAGCGGGTAAAGCGTTTCGTTAATGAGTGTAGATTTTCCACTCCCACTCACACCACTCACCACAATTAATTGACCTAGCGGAAAACTTACAGAAACCTTTTTTAAATTATTACCAGTGGCTTCTTTTAAAACAATGGTATGTCCATTGCCAGTTCGCCGCTGTGCAGGAACAGCAATCTTTTTTTGACCATTCAAATACTGCGCCGTATCGGAATTAGAAAGAAGCACCTCCTGAGGCGTGCCGGCTGCAACAATTTTTCCGCCATGTTTACC
>JBEITL010000056.1:0-7422 GCA_040374915.1 Sediminibacterium sp.
GCATCACCGGCACTACTGCCGTTTGTTTTTCCGATGCTTCGTCTGTATCTAGCTCTTCTTCTACAGGTGCATAAGGATCTGGCACGATTGCACCCTCTTCATCCCATGCTTGCACAACAGGTTTTTCATCATCGAGGGTAAATGGAGCCCCTAAATCGGAAGTATCGTTATTTGAAGACTTGAAATTAAACTTTGGAGCCGTAAACACTGGATTAAAGCGCCATATAAAATAGCTAAATGCGGCTAACAATAAAATGGCGCCCGTACCAAAGGTACCCGTCCATTTTTGCAGGAATGAAGTAAACAACTCTCCCACGGCACCACCCCAAGAAAATGAACTTGCAGATGCCACAAATGCAAAAGCAGTACTTAATACAATGAGTCCTACAAGCACATAACGTGCGTTGCGCCAAAGACTAAATATTTTTTTTCCAAAAATTAAATTAACCCCTAATACAAAAAAGAAAGTGCAAAATAAATAAGAAGCTAGGCCAAATCCTTTATAAAATAAAGAGTGTGCTACATAAGCACCAAGCACACCTAACAAATTGCTTACACGCAAATCATTTTCAGCAAAAATTTTAATACCAAACTGGTGTACTTTATCTTGGTCTTCTTGCCAAGTAAATAAATAAGAAGTAAAGGCAACAAACAAGAACGCCGCAAACAATAATGTTACAGCACCAATAATTTTAGTGGTTCGCTCGTCTTTAACAACTTCCGTAACAGTTACTTCGGTTTCCTTATCTGGCGTTAACTGCTCAGGGTCTGGAGGAGTGGTTGCTTTTTTTCTTAAACTATTTGCCATGGTAACAAATATAAGTTAAGGGGAGCGGTCTAACACCTCTGAGGTACCATTGTGCAAAAATGCTAATTGCTGTCAGAGTTTTCCACGCCCTTTAGTTGAGAGAGTGCTAATAATACCCAAGCTACCATCCATAAAAGCCCACCCATTGGGGTAATGATGCCCACCCAGGGCAAACCCTCAATACCCAAAAAAGGCTTCGCTACTATAAAATACAAAGAGCCCGAAAAAAGCACAATGCCGTCAATAAAAAATAGCCCTGCCCTACTTAAAAGCTTTTGTTGTTTGGGAGTTGAGGCTTTCTGTAATAATATGCCCGTAAATAGTAGCGCCACCACATGATACATTTGATAACGCACGGCTGTTTCATAAGTAATAAGTGCCGCTGGAGATAAAACAGCTTTTAAAGCATGTGCACCAAAAGCGCCAAGGGCCACGGTTAATGCACCCAAAAAAGCAGCAATCGAAATATAATATTTAGAAAACATCGTTTATAATTTAGCAAGTGCTTTTTTAAAGCTGTCAGAAGTAATTGTTTCGTCTTGTAAATGAATATGAGCCGCACTATAAAATGGAAGCCGCTCCACCCTTTGCTTTTCTAAAAAAGACAACAGCTCCGTGTCCGATAATTTGGCAATTAAGGGGCGGTGTGCTTTTTCGGGCGCTAGCCTTTCAGCAATAACAGGCAAAGGTTCATCGAGCCAAATAGTGATGCCTTGTTTATTCATCCAGGCCATATTGTCAAAAAAACAAGGCGCACCCCCGCCTGTGGCAAGCACGTACGTCTTTTTTTCTTCAAACCATTTTAATACCGTCGATTCTACTTTTCGAAAATACGCCTCACCATCCTCAGTAAATAATTCGGCAATGGCTTTTTCTTCTTTTACTTCAATTAAGTAGTCTAAATCGTATCCACCGGTCTTATATTTTTTAGCCAATTGCTTTGTCCAATAGCTTTTGCCAGAACCCATCAACCCTATTAAAAAAATTTTCATGCCAGCCAATTTGTATGCCAAAAATGGCAATTTTAATTTCTTCTACCACCTGTAGCAGCTTTGTTTGACTGCTCCATTTCTTTGGTCATTTCTTCTATTTCCGTTGCTGATCTTGAAGTTTTATCTCCTAGTAAATGTTCTGCAAAATAATCTGCTTGACGCCAAAAGAAGTACTCTGTCATATCACCATAACCATGTCTTTGACCTGGAAGTATTACCAAATCAAAACGCTTGTTTGCTTTAATTAAAGCGTTGGCCATTCTAATGGTATTACTTGGATGCACATTGTTGTCAATATCACCATGAGAAAGCATCAAATGACCTTTTAGGTTTTTAGCCAAGTCCGGATTTTTTTCGATGCTATATAAAAAGCTGGTATCTCCTTTGTCGCCAATCACTTCTTTTACACCATGGTGCTGCTCACTCCACCAACGGTTGTACACGCTATTGTCATGGTTACCCGCCGAAGAAACAGCTACTTTAAAAAAGTTTGGATACACCAGCATTGCAGCGGTACTCATAAATCCACCACCCGAATGACCATGAATACCTACTCTATCGATATCAATAAATTTAAAACGGTCGGCTAGTTGCTCTACGGCTGCTTTTTTATCGGCTAGTCCATAATCACGCAAATTACCATAGCCATAATTATGGTACCACTTGCTTCTAGCAGGATGTCCACCTCTGTTACCAATGGTTACTACTACAAAACCCATTTGGGCAAGGCGGTCTATACGGTCCATCCCTTTTGCAAAGGCTTTGTTTACGGCTTCTGTTTGAGGACCCGGATATACATACTCAATAATTGGGTATTTTTTGGTGGAATCAAAATCAAAAGGCTTGTACATCACACCATATAAATCGGTGATGCCATCATCAGCTTTTACTTTAAAGGTTTCTGGAAACTTATACCCAGTAGCAATTAATGAAGATAAATCGGCGGTTTCTAGATCCATTACTTTTTTACCTTCTGCATTGTAAAGCACCGATGCAGGCACCGTGTTTACACGCGAAAAATTATTAATAAAAAAAGTATTGTTATCGTTCATGCGCATGGCATGATCAAAATTTCCTGGATTTAATAATTTTAAACCCGTACCATCAAAGTTTACACGGTATGCGTGTAATAGGTATGGATCTTCACCAGCTTCTTTACCATTGGCCGAAAAATAAAGCACACGCTTTGCTTCGTCAATACCTAAAATTTCTTCGCAATGGTAAGTGCCTGATGTAATTTGATTTTTAAGCTTGCCATTTTCGTCGTGTAAATAAAAATGCGCCCATCCATCCTGCTCGCTCCATTTAATAAGCTCTTTACCACCATTAATAAGTCCTACTCTTTTATTTTCGATATAGGTATTAAAGGTTTCAGTAATTAATGGATTAACAGTTGCGGTTGCCACATCTACAGTACAAACATCAATTCGCTTTTGGTCGCGACTAGTTCTTGTAAAATAAAATTTACTATTGTCGCCCAGCCAAACAGATGCTCTAAAATCATCGTCTCTGGTATTCACTTTTCCTGGATCAGACCAAACTGCTACCCCCTGATCTTTAAATTTAGAAACGCTTAGTTCTTTACCAGTACCAGAAGTGATGTCGAACAAATATAAATGGTCTACAGGCGCTTCTTTTTCGCCGGGCATCCAATATTTATACGTTTCAAGTGTAGGACGAGGGCCACTTACATTATTAATAACCCACAAGTCTTTAACCTTGGTATTGTCTACTTTTTTAACCACAAAATATTTAGAGTTTGGCGACCACATTACATAGGCCCCCTTACGCTTCTTTTTATCCTTTTCTTTTTCCTCGTCGGTTTGACCGGTACCTGATAAGTTATTGTCATTGAAGTAGCCAAAGTTTTCGATACCATCTTTGGTCAATTGCTTTTCAACAATGGTAGAATCATTTTCATTGATTAAAGCTTTTTCATAAGAAGCCTTATCCATCCAGTAAAGATTGTTGCTTCTTCCAAAAACAATTGAATTACCATCTGGAGATACATTGGCCCAACTTGGCTTGCGCTTTGGCTTCTTTAATTCAGGAAGCTCTACCAGTTCTGCAGTTTGCAAATTGTATTCAAAATAAAACACCTTTTTTTCTTTTACAGCTGGTGTACCTTTTTTAGCGGTTGTATCTTTCTTTTCAATTTCTTGGGTACTTTTTACTTCAAATTGAATCCAATTTTCGTCTCTTACAAAACGCATACTATCAATGGCTAAATGCTGCGCATCAAAAGGATCTTTTACGATACGCGTAATTTTTGCAGCCAAATCGGCGTTATCAAAAAGCACTTTCTTTTCTGCTTTTACAGGATCTACGATATACCATTTTTTGCCTTCGGTGGTTTCATACATATACCAAAAGCGTTCCGATTTTTTTAAAAAATGCGGATCCACCGATGTAGAAAAAATAAGTTTATCTACTTTTTTAGGAGAGAACCTTGCTGCAAGTGCATAGTTCGCTTTGGTTACGGGCACTTGCTGTGCAGTAGCTGAACCACTCATAAATAAAGCAGCAACAAAGAGGCAAAAAAGGGATGTACAATACTTCATAGAATTGATTTTATAGAGGAGATGAAAATAAGCATTCTGCTAAAATATTGGCCATTCTGTTACACATTTATATATAAAAGTGACAGCCGGGTGAACCTTTGTGCACAAGGGGCGTTAACTTTATAATATGTATCAATATTCTAACTCATATATAGCGTCACCATCCTTTGCCGAAACCATGGACGCCAACGATCCACTGGCAAGGTTTAAAACGCAGTTCCATTTCCCAAAACATGGTGATAATGATGTCATTTATTTTTGTGGAAACTCATTGGGGCTACAGCCAAAAAACGTAGCGGCTGCCATAGAAACCGAACTTACCACTTGGAGAGAACTAGCCATTGGCGGCTATTTTGGGGGAACCAATCCTTGGCTTCATTACCAGGAATATACAAGATCTACCCTAGCGGGTATGATGGGTGCCAAAGAAAATGAAATTACAGTAATGAACGCTCTAACTGTAAACTTGCACCTCTTAATGCTTAGTTTTTATAAGCCTACTGCTACTCGTTTTAAAATTATCATGGAAGCCGGCGCCTTCCCTTCCGATCAGTACGCCGTAGAAACACTGGTTAAGCATTTTAACCTAGATCCAGAAACAGCTATTATTGAAATCAAACCAGAAGCGGGTAAAAAAACAATTGAAAACAGTGCCATTGTTACGGCCATTGAAAACGCTGGAGATTCATTAGCGATGGTGCTTTTTGGCGGTATTAATTATTATACCGGTCAACTTTTTGACATCCAATCCATTACTGCTGCAGCGCATAAGGTGGGCGCTATTGCAGCCTTTGATTTGGCCCATGTTGCGGGCAATGTACCCATGCAATTAAACGCATGGAATGTAGATTTTGCAGTGTGGTGTTCTTATAAGTATTTGAACGCCGGACCGGGTGCAGTGGGTGGCGTGTTTGTACATGAAAAACATGCTACTAATATAGACACGCCTCGCCTAGGTGGTTGGTGGGGCAATGACGAAGCAACCCGCTTTAAAATGGAAAAAGGATTTATTGCAAAACCCACTGCATCGGGTTGGAATATAAGTACTGCACAAGTATTTAATACCGTAAACCTAAAAGCATCTTTAACGATTTTTGAAGAAGCTGGCATGCAAAATTTACGCAGCAAAAGCATCGCACTAACGGGTTATTTAGCCTTCTTATTGGAACAATTAACCTCACTTTCTTTTACCCTCATCACCCCTTCCAACCCTACCCAACGTGGTGCGCAATTATGCTTATTTTTTGAAGAAAAGGGAAAGGAAATTTATCAGAAAATGAAAGACCATGGTATTATCGTTGACTACAGAGAACCAGGTGTTATTCGAGTAGCACCGGCACCACTTTATTGCAGTTTCAAAGATGTGTATAGGTTTTATGAAATTTTAAAATCATTTTAATTTAGGTACCATGCATCCCACTTATTTAGCCCTAGGCGACTCATATACCATTGGAGAATCGGTACCCTTGCACGAAAGTTTTCCATACCAATTGGTACAGCAATTAAGGGCCAAACATCCAGGTTTTATGGCACCAGAAATAGTGGCAAAAACAGGTTGGACCACCAACGAATTGGCTACCCATTTGATCCATACTTTACTTCAAAAACAGTATAATTTTGTAACACTTTTAATTGGGGTCAATAATCAATATCGAGGTTTATCCATCACAGAATTTGATCAGGAGTTTACCTTTTTATTACTCAAAGCTTTGCAGTATAATGGGCATCAAAATAGTCGTGTTTTTGCGCTTTCCATACCCGACTGGGCGCATACTCCTTTTGCGCAAAAAAAGAGCACAGAATCAGGTCTAAATTTAACAGAAATTAGTGCGCAAATTGACGCCTTTAATGAGGTCATCAAAAAGCGTTGTGAAGACATGGAAATTGACTTCATGTACATCACTGATTTAACAAGAAATTGTGCGCCAGAAATGATCGCGCAAGATGGTCTTCATTATAGTGCCAACATGCACCAACTTTGGGCAAATTTATTGCTACAAAAATTTGAATTATAATGTCAGGTAGCCAGCCATTTCTGTGGCATAATTTTTAGCAGCTTCGGCAGCGGCTTCGGCAAAATCTTCACCGTTACTTGCAAAAATAATGGCCCTACTTGCAGCCACCAACAACCCACAATCTAGTGTGGAACCATAACGAGAAACTTCTTCTAAACTACCCCCTTGTGCACCAACACCTGGCACCAATAAAAAGTGATTTGGAATGATTTTTCTGATGCCTTCAAAATCACTTGCTTTGGTAGCACCTACCACAAACATTAGGTTGTTAGGCGTACCCCAACTTGCTACTTTTTCAAGCACAACTTCGTATAATTGTTTGCCAGACTTTGCAAGCGTTTGTTGTTCAAAATCTTGACTGCCTGCATTGGATGTTAACCCCAAAACAATGGTCCATTTATTTTGATATTCTAGAAAAGGACGCACGCTATCTTCACCCATATAAGGAGCTACTGTTACCGCGTCAAACTGCAAGGTTTCAAAAAAAGTACGGGCATATTGGGCCGAGGTATTGCCAATATCCCCCCGCTTTGCATCGGCAATTGTGAACAAATTTTTGGGGATATATTCTAGTGTTTGCTGCATGGTTTCCCACCCTTTTACCCCTTCAGACTCGTAAAAAGCGGTATTTATTTTATACCCAACACAGTAATCTTTGGTGGCATCAATGATTTGTTTATTAAACGTCAAAACCGCATCTGGCTTGCCTTGCAAGTGCTTTGGCAATTTAGAAACTTCTGAGTCTAAGCCCACCAATAAATATGATTTTTTAGCCCTGATTTGAGCCACCAATTGTTCGCGCGTCATACCGCAAATATACAACACTTTTTGGGGGTAAACTGTGGGTAGCGCAGGCTAAAAATTGCTTTTCTTTGTACCACGTTTAACCCTATGGAAAAGAAGGCTTTATACTACGCAGACTACCTACATCTAGACAAAGTTTTAGATGCACAGTACCCTGTTAGTTTTACGGACGGTCACGAAAAAGCACATGACGAAATGTTGTTTATTGTGATCCATCAAGCCTATGAACTTTGGTTCAAACA
>JBEITL010000074.1:0-6523 GCA_040374915.1 Sediminibacterium sp.
ATTCACCAAGATGGATTTTTAAAAAGCGCCGAAACCTATGAAATTATTAATCCAGAAGCAGTAGGTGCCGAAGGAAGTAAAATTGTGTTAACGGCAAGAAGTGGAAGAAGTGCACTAGCCTACCGTTTTCAAAAATTAGGCTATCAATTTGACAGAAACGATATCGATATTTTATATGCTGCATTTTTACAAGTAGCTGATACAAAAAAAGAAGTGATGGAACAAGATTTACAAGCATTAGCAACCGCGCATGCAGCGGTACTTGTACATTAATTGAAAGAAGAAAAGAAACGCGTTATGGGAAAAACATTATTTGAAAAAATTTGGGATACACATATAGTTCAGGAAGTAACAGATGGACCGTCGGTACTCTATATCGACAAACATTTTATCCATGAAGTAACGAGTCCACAAGCCTTTAAGGGTATTGAAGACCGCGGCATTTCAATTTTTAGGCCTGATCAAATTGTAGCTACTGCAGATCATAATGTACCTACACTAAACCAGCACCTGCCAATTACCGATGCGTTATCTCGTTTTCAGGTAGATACCTTAATTGACAATTGCAAAAAACATGGCATTGAATTATATGGACTAGGGCATGAGCACCAAGGCATTGTGCACGTGATTGGTCCGGAGCTTGGTATTACCCAACCGGGTATGACCATTGTTTGTGGGGACAGTCATACGTCTACACATGGTGCATTTGGAACCATTGCATTTGGCATTGGTACTTCAGAAGTTGAAATGGTTTTTGCATCACAGTGTTTGTTGCAAACAAAACCAAAACTAATGCGCATCAATATTGAAGGTGCACTTGGCAAAGGAGTTGTTTCAAAAGATATTATTTTATACATCATTGCAAAAATTAGTGCAAGTGGTGCCACCGGATATTTTGTAGAATATGCAGGGTCTGCTATTCGAGCATTATCTATGGAAGCGCGCATGACCATTTGTAATATGAGTATCGAAATGGGCGCAAGAGGTGGACTCATTGCACCCGATCAAACCACGTTTGATTATATAAAGGGTAAAACCTTTGCACCATCTGGCGCAGCATGGGATACAGCACTTGCTTACTGGCAAACTTTATATTCAGATGCAGATGCTGCATTTGATCTAGAACTTAATATTGATGCCGCAGGTATTGAACCCATGATTACCTACGGTACCAATCCGGGGCTAGGTATTGGTGTTACAAAAAATATTCCTACTGCAAGTGATATGCAAGATGAGGGCGAGCAAAAAAATTTAGAAAAAGCATTACAATATATGGGGCTTACGGCTGGTCAATCATTGATTGGTATGCCGGTGCAACATGTTTTTATTGGTAGTTGTACCAATTCACGTATTGAAGATTTACGCCTGGTTGCATCACTTGTAAAAGGAAAAACAAAAAATCCAGATGTGCAAGTAATGATTGTGCCAGGTTCACAAAAAGTAGCCAAGCAAGTGATACAAGAAGGACTCGATCTTATTTTTAAAGAAGCAGGTTTTGAAATTAGACAAGCAGGATGTAGTGCATGCTTGGGTATGAACGAAGACAAAGTACCTGCTGGCGAATATTGTGTGAGTACCAGTAATAGAAACTTTGAAGGTAGACAAGGTGCTGGCGCGCGTACTTTATTAGCAAGTCCGTTAACGGCTGCTGCTGCTGCATTAACCGGTGTGGTAACCGATGTAAGAACTTTATTATAAAAGAGATTCATGAATAAGATTAATAAAATACATAGCCGCTTTGTACCACTACAAGAAGAAAACGTGGATACGGATCAAATTATTCCTGCGCGTTTTTTAAAGGCAACAACAAGAGATGGGTTTGGTAAAAATTTATTTAGAGATTGGCGTTATAACAATAACAATGAATTAGACCCAAAGCCTGATTTTATTTTAAATAATGCTGCCTATACAGGTGAGATACTCGTAGCAGGCAAAAATTTTGGATGCGGTTCATCACGTGAGCACGCAGCATGGGCCATTAAAGACTATGGATTTAGAGTGGTCGTATCTAGTTTTTTTGCAGATATTTTTAAAAACAATGCACTCAACAATGGTTTGTTACCTATCACGGTATCAGAAGCTTTTTTAGCAATCATTTTTGGATTGGATAAAGAGGCTACAATCTCGGTTTGTTTGGAAGATCAAACCATTACCATTGATGCAACGGGTGCCATAGAAACATTTGAAATCAATGCGTATAAAAAAACTTGTCTATTAAATGGATATGATGATATCGATTATTTATTAAGCAATAAAGCAGCCATAGAAAATTTTGAAAAAAATAGAAAATAATTAATTGAACAGTGTGTTATGAATAAAAAAATTGCTGTTATACCTGGAGATGGTATTGGACCTGAAGTAACTGCGCAAAGTATTAAAGTACTGAATGCGATTGGTCAAAGATTTGGTCATGTATTTAGTTACGAATATGCCCTCATGGGCGCTGATGCGATTGATAAAACGGGTAGTCCACTTCCGGATGAAACGGTAATTACTTGCCTCGCTTCCGACGCGGTGCTGTTTGGCGCTATTGGTCATCCAAAATATGACAATGATCCTTCTGCTAAGGTTAGGCCTGAGCAAGGGCTTTTAAAACTTAGAAAAGATTTACAGCTCTTTGCAAACATCAGACCTATTGATACCTATAAGGCGCTTAGTCATATGTCGCCACTAAAAGCAAAGCAATTAGAAGGCATTGATTTTGTCATTTTTAGAGAGCTTACAGGCGGTATTTATTTTGGTAAAAAAGAACTCGCAAAAGATGGACAATCTGCAAGTGATTTATGTACTTATTCGGTAACTGAAATAGAAAGAATTGCGCAGCTCGCCTTTAAATATGCGCAAAATCGACGAAAAAAATTAACGCTTGTAGATAAAGCCAATGTATTAGAAACGTCTAGACTTTGGCGTAAAGTAGTGCAGGGTATGAGTGCCTCTTATCCGGATGTTACCGTCGATTATATGTTTGTGGACAATGCGGCCATGCAAATTATTTTGTATCCCGCTCAGTTTGATGTAATACTTACCGAAAATTTATTTGGTGATATTATTAGTGATGAGGCGAGTGTACTAAGTGGATCATTAGGTTTACTACCTTCTGCGTCGGTGGGTAATCAGGTGGCACTTTTTGAACCCATTCATGGTTCTTACCCGCAAGCGGCAGGAAAAGATATTGCTAACCCGCTTGGCTCTATTTTATCGGCAGCCATGCTACTCGATCATTTACAAATGCACGAAGAAGCTGTAGTTGTTAGAAAGGCTGTGGATTGGACACTCACCAATGGATTTGTTTCAAAAGATATTGATCCGATTAACAATTATGCAACAACAGCTATAGGAGAAATTATTAGTGATTTTATTGAGAAAAAAAGAGATACCGAAAAAAATAATAATGATGGTGACAATAAATCAACCATCATTTAAATCAGCGCAAATAAAAAATTATGGCTTCATATTATAACGAAAATACGGTCCTCTTTTTAAACGGTGCATTTGTAAAAGCGGTGGATGCAAAAATGGATTTGTATAGCCAGTCACTTCATTATGGCTATTCTGTGTTTGAAGGCATTCGTTCTTACAAAACAGAAGATGGCAATACTAAAATATTTAAGGCTACCGAACATTTTGACCGGTTTAAAGCCTCTGCAGAAGCTATTAATTTACCGTATACGTATAATACACAAGATTTAATAGCACAAACCTATAAGCTACTTGCATTCAATAATTTAGGTGATGCTTATATCAGACCTGTGGTTTACGCGCCGGCTAACATGTCGTTTACACAAAACACCGAATCTTTTATTTTTATTCAGGCATGGGAAATGGGCCCTTTTTTGGGCGACAAAAGAATTCGTGTTATGACATCTTCTTTTCAACGTCCCAATCCTAAAGGATTTAAGATACATGCAAAAGCAGCTGGCCATTATGTAAACTCTATTATGGCAAGCCAAGAAGCAAAGGCTGCTGGATATGATGAGGCACTTCTTTTAGACATGCACGATCATGTAGCAGAAGCGCCCGGTGCTAATGTGTTTTTCGAAAAAGACGGTACGCTGTATACGCCAAGTTTAGGCAACATTTTACCAGGAATTACACGTGCTACTGTTTTAGAACTATGCGCGACACATGCTATTCCAGTAGTAGAAACTAGTTTTGGAATTGATGCCATTACAGGAGCGGATGCTGCATTTTTTTGTGGAACAGCAGCAGAAGTGATAGGTCTCGAATCGATAGACGATGTTCCATTCACAAAAAATTGGGATGACACCGCAAGTAAAAAAATACAATCTGCGTATCAAAAATTAGTACGCACAAATTAATAGTCATGGCAAACGAATTAAATAAGTATAGTAAAACACTCACACAAGACGCAACACAGCCTGCTGCGCAGGCCATGTATTACGGTATTGGATTAACAGATGCCGATATGGCAAAACCGCAAGTAGGTATTGCTAGCATGGGTTACGATGGTAATACTTGTAACATGCACTTAAATGATTTAGCGGCGATAGTAAAAAAAGGAGTGTGGGATGCACAAATGGTTGGCCTTATATTTAATACCATTGGCGTAAGTGATGGTATGAGTAATGGAACACCAGGTATGCGTTACTCTTTAGTGAGTAGAGATGTTATTGCAGATTCTATTGAAGCCATATGTGGCGCACAATATTATGATGGTCTTATTGCAATTCCGGGTTGTGATAAAAACATGCCAGGTAGTTTAATTGCGATGGGCCGTTTAAATAGACCTTCTATTATGGTGTATGGTGGTACAATTGCGCCAGGTCATTATAAAGGACAAGATTTAAATATTGTTTCTGCATTTGAAGCACTCGGTCAAAAATTGGCTGGCGAATTAGAGGAAGCAGATTTTAAAGGAATTATTCAGCACGCATGTCCGGGCGCGGGTGCATGCGGTGGTATGTATACTGCAAATACCATGGCATCAGCTATAGAAGCGCTAGGCATGAGTCTTCCATATTCTTCTTCTAATCCTGCATTAAGTGCCGAAAAAAAGCAGGAATGTGTAGACGCAGGAAAAGCCATTCTTCATTTGTTAGCAAATGATATTAAGCCTTCAGATATCATGACGCGTAAGGCATTTGAAAATGCTATTACCATTATTATGGTGCTTGGTGGTAGTACCAACGCAGTGCTACATATGATTGCGATGGCAAAAAGTGTGGGTGTAGAAGTAACGCAGGACGATTTTCAAACCATTAGTGATAAAGTGCCAGTACTAGCCGATTTTAAACCAAGCGGAAAATATTTGATGCAAGATTTACATCAGTACGGTGGTGTACCTGCTGTGATGAAATATTTATTACAACAAGGTTTGTTACATGGCGATTGTTTAACTGTTACTGGAAAAACAATCGCCGAAAATTTAGCAGCTGTTCCTGATTTAGATTTTGACCAACAAAAAATAATCAAACCACTTTCACATCCCATTAAACAAACAGGACACTTACAAATTTTATACGGCAATTTAGCAACAGGCGGTTCTGTTGCAAAAATTAGTGGTAAAGAAGGTGAACTCTTTGAAGGACCAGCGCGTGTATTTGATGGTGAGGAAGAGTTAATTGCAGGTATTCATTCGGGACGTATAAAAGCTGGAGATGTAGTGGTGATAAGACAAGTAGGTCCTAGGGGCGCGCCTGGTATGCCTGAAATGTTAAAGCCTACCTCTGCCATTATTGGAGCAGGACTTGGAAAATCGGTGGCACTCATTACGGATGGCCGTTTTAGTGGTGGTACGCATGGATTTGTGGTAGGGCATATTACGCCAGAAGCTTTTGTGGGTGGATTGATTGCACTCGTTGAAGACAATGATGTTATTGAATTAAATGTGGATACTAAAAAAATGACATTGAAAGTGGATGATGCAACCATTGCTGCAAGACGTGCAAAATGGGTAGCACCCAAATTAAATGTTACAAAGGGTTTGTTGTTTAAATATGCGCAGTGTGTAAAAGACGCCTCGCAGGGTTGTGTAACAGATGAACTTTAAAAACTAAAATGATGCAAGCAGAATTAACAAAACCATCTTTAGCTACACCTGAACATCCGGTAGAAATATCAGGATCACAGGCGGTACTAGAAGCATTTATTGCAGAAGGGGTGGATACAATTTTTGGTTATCCAGGTGGTGCCATCATGCCCATTTACGATGCACTCTATGATTATCACGACCGGCTCAAGCATATTTTAGTGCGCCACGAGCAAGGCGGAATTCATGCAGGCCAAGGCTATGCGAGAAGCAGCGGCAGAACGGGTGTGGTATTTGCTACGTCTGGGCCTGGTGCCACTAATTTAGTAACGGGACTTGCAGATGCACTCATTGATAGTACACCGCTTGTTTGCATTACGGGTCAAGTGTTTGCGCATTTATTAGGTACGGATGCTTTTCAAGAAACGGATATCATCAATATTACAACGCCTGTTACCAAATGGAATTATCAAGTAACAGACGCTACAGAAATTCCACAAGTATTAGCCAAAGCATTTTTTATTGCAAGCACTG
>JBEITL010000159.1:0-3987 GCA_040374915.1 Sediminibacterium sp.
AATTCAAGTTGTTCATCTCTAGTTAAGTTACTGTTGTCTAAAACAAGCGCATCATGGGCTTGCTTTAAAGGACTAAACTCCCTAGTAGAATCGATATGATCCCGCATTTCTAAATTGGCCTTGATTTCGGCTTTGGTAATAGCCGGATCCTTAGCTGCCAGCTCCTGGTAACGTCGTTCAACGCGTACTTCGGGAGAAGCCGTTACAAATATTTTGAGTTCGGCTTCCGGAAAAACAGCCGTACCAATATCCCTTCCATCCATAACAATCCCTTTTTGTGCGCCCATTAATTGCTGCTGTGCTACACTAAAAATGCGCACAGGCTCAAGGGCGGCCACCTGACTTACATTGTTGCTCACTTCTAATCCTCTAATTTCTTCCTCTACATTTTCGTTGTTCAAATACATATCTGCCCTACCCGTTTGTTCATTGAGTTTAAATGCTAAATGAATATGTGTAAGGGCTTCAATAACTGCATCAGAATTTGTGACATCAATACGGTGTCTGATAAAATAAAGTGTAATAGCCCTATACATCGCACCACTATCAATAAACACATAGTTTAAATGCGCTGCCATTTGTTTGGCAAGGGTACTTTTACCACATGAAGAATATCCGTCTAGTGTAATAATGATTTTTTTCATGCTTACACTTCTGTTTTAATCACCTGTGTTGCAGGTACGCCCGCATTTCTGATGGCAATATTTCGAACTGCTTGCGCTGTAATATTTCTAAAAGCTTGCTTACTAATTTCATCGGTGCCCATCATGGCTGGCACGCCTTCATCACCTCCTTCTCTAATAGATTGTACCAGCGGAATTTGACCTAAAAATGCAAGATCATATTCTTCGGCTAATTTTTTACCGCCCTCTTTTCCAAACAAATAATATTTGTTGTCAGGTAATTCAGTTGGCGTAAAATAAGCCATGTTTTCGGCAAGTCCAATAATAGGCACATTAATTTGCGCCTGACCAAACATCGCAATACCTTTTTTAGCATCGGCAAGAGCCACGGCCTGCGGTGTTGTTACAATCACCACACCCGTTACCGGAACCGTTTGCATCAGTGTCAAATGAATATCTCCAGTGCCCGGTGGCATATCAATAATTAAATAATCGAGTGGGCCCCAGTCTACTTCTGTAACAAATTGTTTGATGGCACTACTAGCCATTGGACCTCTCCATACCACTGCATTTTTTTCATCAACAAGTAATCCAATACTCATTAATTTAATACCGTATTTTTCGAGCGGAACAATATAACCTTTGCCATCAATATCTTTCATCATAGGACGTGCACCACGCACACCAAACATGATTGGCACACTTGGTCCATAAATATCGGCATCCATAAGTCCTACACTTGCGCCACCTTCTGCAAGTGCAAGCGCAATATTTGCAGAAACAGTGCTCTTACCTACACCCCCTTTACCACTCACCACTGCAATAATATTTTTAACACCACTTAATATTTGTAAATTTTCTTTACGGGTAGAAGTGGTATTGGCTGTAAAGTTTACTTGCACATTGGCCTCTTTGTTTACGAGTAATTTAACCGCATTTTCACTGGCCGTGCGCATCATGTCTTTCATGGGGCAAGCAGGCGTTGTAAGCACAATGGTAAAACTTACATCGTTGCCATTAATTTTCACATCTTTCACCATATTTAAGGTGACAAGGTCTTTTCCTAAATCGGGCTCCTGTACATTACTAAGGGCCTTTAAAATCGCTTCTTCGGTCATGGTCACGCAAGTTTTTGTTAAAATAAGCTAGAAGTGTGCAAAGTTAATTGCTGTAGCCCTTACTTTGCCATAAACAAGCCCATTTATTGACTTTTTATTGTCAAAACCATTCGTATTTTTGAGCCGATGAATAAAATGCTACGCATCCTTCTTATTGGAATTGTCTTTTTTAGCCTTAGCAAGGCCAAAGCACAAAACACGTCCTACAGAGACTCGGTTGTGCAACTCTATGGGGTAGTGATGACCGCCGATAGTTTAAGAGGCATCCCTTCTGCTAGTATTATTGTTGAAGGAAAAGGAAGAGGTACCATTACCAGCCCCGACGGTGTATTTTCCATTGCTGTTTTAAAGGGTGACAAAATCACTTTTTCATGCGTTGGTTTTAAAGATAGACGCATTGATATTCCAGCCAACCTTCCAGAAAATCAGTACAGCGTTATTCAGCTCATGGTAAGTGATACCGTTTATTTACCAGCCACTATTTTAAGGCCAAGACCCACACGCGAACAGTTTGAAAGAGACTTTGTAAACAACAAAGTAAACGATGACATGTACGAGGTTGCCAGAAAAAATACCGACGAAGCGCGCAATAGAATTTTACTCAACTCTTTGCCATCAGATGGTAGAGAAGCCGTCAATTATCAGTTGCGTCAACAAGCCAATAAATATTATTATGCTGGACAAATTCCGCCTATGAATATTTTAAATCCAGCAGCTTGGGCCGACTTTATTAAGTCGTGGAAACGTGGCGATTATAAGCGAAAAAAATAGTTTTATGTCTACTATAAAAAATGTTACCGTTGTTGGTGCAGGCACTATGGGCAATGGTATTGCACAAGTATTTGCCACCCATGCGTTTCATGTAACGCTATTAGATACCAATAGCACGCAACTTGAAAAAGCACTTGCAACCATTCAAAAAAATCTAGACCGTTTGGTTAGCAAAGAAACCATTACGGCCGCTCAAAAAGAAACTGCACTTGCACACTTAACAACGAGCACAACCCTTGCTAGCGCTGTATCTAACGCCGATTTAGTAGTAGAAGCTGCTACCGAAAATAAAGCCATTAAACTTTCAATTTTTGAAGCATTAGATGCTGCAGCACCAGCACACGCTATTTTAGCAAGTAACACATCTTCTATTTCTATTTCTGAAATTGCTAGCGTTACCAAAAGACCTGCACAGGTTATTGGTATGCATTTTATGAACCCAGTGCCAATTATGAAACTGGTAGAAATTATTAATGGAAAAGAAACCAGTGGAGCTACTTCCGACACCATTGTTGAACTGAGTAAAGTGCTTTTAAAAGTACCTTGTGTGGTCAATGATTTTCCCGGATTTATTGCCAATAGAATTTTAATGCCCATGATCAATGAGGCTATTTATGCATTACATCAAGGCGTTGCCACCAAAGAATCGATAGACACGATTATGAAGCTTGGTATGGCGCATCCAATGGGGCCACTTCAACTCGCCGATTTTATTGGGCTCGATGTTTGCCTTAGCATTTTAGAGGTTTTACACGAAGGATTCAAAGAAGAAAAATATGCACCATGTCCACTACTTGTAAATATGGTAGCAGATAAAAAACTAGGTGTTAAATCAGGCGCAGGGTTTTATACCTACGGTGTGTAAGTCTTTAAATTTATACAACACTTCATCAAGTCTGGCTTTAGGAATTCCAATGCGGAGGTTACAAAACAGTTGCATAGACTGTTCCGACACAGAACATCCGTATTGCTTCACAACGTTCATGATATCCCCCATTTGGGTATAGTCAAAAGATAATTCGTAATAACACTCAATTGTTTTTTGCACAAATGGCGTTAACTGTAATGCCATGGAGGCCGCAGACTTATAGGCGTTAATAAGCCCCGGAACACCCAGTAAAGTGCCTCCAAAATAACGCACTACAACAATGGCGACATCGGTAACACCACTACTATCAATTTGCCCAAGTATGGGCCTACCAGCAGTTCCAGCGGGCTCCCCATCATCACTCACCCTAAATATATTGTTGGTTAACCCTAACCTGTATGCAAAACAGTGATGGACTGCTTTAGCGTGTTCTTTTTTTAAATCTTGCAAATGCTGTTTGAAATTTTCTGCACTAGTAACCGGAAACGCATACCCTAAAAACTTACTTCCCCTATCTTTAAATTCAGCCATGGAAGGCTTTTCGATGGTAAAGTAATGATCTGCGTTTTGCATGGATAAATAAATTTGAAGGGCTGGCGCAAAAATA
>JBEITL010000105.1:0-5382 GCA_040374915.1 Sediminibacterium sp.
AAGCCTAAGGTAGATAAAAATCATCCGGAAGCGGCTTCTAAGAACCGTGCAATTTTAGGCCTCGTAAATATTTGGGGATTTAATTATAAAGGTGAAAACGTTTGGGATGAAGGCAATATATATGATCCTAAAAATGGTAACACCTATTCTTGCACCATGAAATTACAAAACAACAACTCTCTTGAAGTAAGAGGTTATATTGGTGTTTCAATCATTGGAAGAACAGATACTTGGACTAGACAAGTATTAAGGTGATACAAAGTTAAACCCAATATTAAAAAATAAAGGATTGCCCAACCTGCTTTCAAAGTAGCGTTGGGCTTCTTTTTTGCCATTATACACGTTCATTACTTCAAAACGCCAGTTGTATCGCATGCCAGCCTCTGCGTGGAACCAAACAAAACCACTTAGTTTTTTGTCCCACATCACTTTTGGCTTAAACTCACCTCTTTGAATAAACACTTCACCATTTTTGGTATTTGAAAGTGGCATCCAAAACTGATTGCCCTCTAACTCAAACCCAGCTTGCAACATATTGAATGTAGAAAAATTGTAACGCATGAATCCACGGGCAGGTAATAAAAGTTCCATGCCCCATTTGTCATTGAATGTTTTATTCCAAAATAAAATAGGTACATGAATAAGTTGTCCAGCACGATAGGTGCGAGCAATACCAGTACCAATCATATTTTTCTCCGATTTTTTCCAGCCGTATATCACCGTGCCGCTTAATGTAAGTGCGTCTTTGTTGATAGCGCTAAAATTATGAAAGAGTCCATTAACATCTGCACTAGCCTGAATGATTAAGAAATTCTTTTCGTTGAGCGGCTTAAAAATAGTGGTGTTTAAACCAGCACTTGTCATGGTGTGGTTGTTAAGGTATGTTGCAAATTGCGATGATGCAGTCTTTTCAAAATTAAAATTACTGCCCCAATAATTAGCACCCATTTGCCAGATGATTTTATTGTTTGAAATCACCGGAATGTTTACCTGTGCTTTAAACGCAGAAACTTTTTGCACATTTTCATCTTTAAATGCTTGAAGCATGCCGCCAAGCGGAACACCAGGCATTAAAAAAGAACCATTTCTTTCAAAACCAATGCTAATAATTTTTTGCGGCGTTTGATTTAATACTTTTTGCGTGCAATAACGTTTAACACCATCAGCTTCTCCAAATTTGCTGTAATCAAAATTATCTGTGGTGTCTACTTGTGCATTTGCAACTGTAGCAATCAATAGTAAAGCGCTCGTAAAAATCTTATGCATAGATTGTGTTTTTTATAAAATTACTAACTAATTCAATAACGTTGTTTGATCGTGAATTGTTTTATTTAACCACCACTACTTCGTTATAGGGTACTCTAAATCTTGGACCCCAAACGCCTGCTTCGGTTCCTTTGCCTACAGCAATAATCATATTGATTTCGGCTCCTGAGGGCAAGCCTAGTGCACGCTTAACTCGTACGGCATCAAAGCCTTCCATTGGGCAGGATTCGAAACCTTCGGCAGCAACGGACAACATAAAGGTTTGAGCAGCTAGTGCACAAGATTTATGCACCGTAACTCTTTGATCTGCTTTACCACCAAAACGCATAAAGGGTTTGCGTAGCCCTATAAAAAAGCATAATGATCTTCTAATAAGTGTTGTGATACCAAAAATGTCGGAACGGTAGGCTAGGGGCATTAGTTTTCCATAATAATCAAGGCCTCTTTTTTGAGCGGTATTAGGTTCGCCATTAATGCCTTCTTTTATTTTATTATAGTTCCAAGCTGCTCTTTGTTTCCAAAGGTCTTGCCTGGTTACAAAAACGACCAATTGTTTAGCTGTTCTAGCCGCATTTTGATCCAGGCAAAGTGCCGTGAAGGATTCTTTTAGCGCAGGATCTTTGATCCATTGAAATTCCCATAATTGCATGTTGCTACTGTTAGGGGAGAGAATGCTTCTTTCTAAACTTCTAACGATAACATCGTCAGGTACTTCGATGTTGGCATCAAATTTTCGGTTGGAACGTCTGCGTTGTATGATCTCTTCAAAACTGCTGCTTAATGACATGGGATTGATTTACGATTTATAGAATTGTAAATATCGTAAGATTTTGGGTATTAAAGATATATTTGTACTTCAAAACAATCAAGAAGCGCAATGGTTCAACTTCCTATACGTCAGGCAAATAATTTTGATCTGTTGCGCATTTTATTTGCTTGGTTCGTAATTGTTTCCCATGCATACGTTTTAAATGGAGATGGCGCCACCGATCCCTTGTTTGAATTGACTCAACAAACTTTTCTGTTTTCATTTATTGGGGTGAAAGGTTTTTTTATTATCAGCGGTTATTTGATTTTCAAAAGTATGATGGTGAGTACTTCTATTTTTGAATACCTTGTAAAAAGGGTGCTTCGTATTTTTCCGGCCTTGGCAGTTGTATTGCTCATAACACTTGTTGCTGTTTATTTTGTATACCCAACCAATTTGCCTCCATTTTTTTCCAACAAAGAAGTGTATGCTTATTTTTTAGGGAATGTTATTTTGTTTAAACCTCATTTTTTTATATCCGGAATTTTTTCGGGGCTTCCATCATCTGCTATCAACGGATCTTTATGGACCATCGAGTATGAGTTTTTCTTTTATCTTTTTATTTTATTTTTCTTTTTTATTAGGTCTCAAAAAAAACAATTAATCATTGCATTGTCTGTTGTTGTAGTATTGTTTTTAGTGGTGCGTTTGTTCTTTTACGACTGGACCGTTCAAACACATTTTTTTATTCCACTCGAACCACTTTTTGATTTAGGACCATATTTTTTAATGGGGTCTTTGCTCAGTTGTTTTGATTTTGATAATATACCTGCAAAAAATACCATTGCTGCCGTTTTATTGATGGCACTTGCCGCTTCAGTATATTTTAAGGTAGGCCATACGGTTGTTTATTTTACCCTTCCATTTTTAGTGATTTATGTAGGCAAGCAAACGTCTAAGGTTGCTACTTGGGTGCATGCATCCATTGGTGATCCATCTTATGGAATTTACCTGTATGCATTTCCTCTGCAGCAGCTCCTTATTTATTGGTACCGGCCATCAACGCTTATCTTGTTTCTTGTTAGCACCATTGGGGCATTTATTTTTGGTTATCTCTCATGGATTTTTATTGAAAAAAAGGCCTTGGCGCTCAAGCAGTATTTTTTGGAAAGGCGCCAATGATTCAATCAATCTGCATAACTTACCATAAATTTTAAAGCATGTCAGAAGTGATTTGTGTGGTTCCAGTTGCGCCGTTAAGAGGAGAGGGTTCTCACCGGGCAGATATGGTTTCTCAAATATTATTTGGCGAAACAGGCGTGATCATCAGTGAAACCAAAGATTTTTACCAGATTCAAATGCATCAAGATGGATATGAAGGGTGGTGTCAAAAATTGCAATTGCAATTGGTTCCAGATGATGTAAAAGTTACAACTACTGGTTACACATCTAGTTGGATCAATAGCGCTGTTTTTAATGGGCAACCCATTCAACTTCCACTTGGCGTACCCCTTGTCTCTTATACAAGTTCAGATTTTCAATTTGCTTATACAGGTACAATTTGGGATTCAGCCAACAAAACATTTATACCAAATACACTTGAAAATCTAGCCAAACAATTTTTGGGTACCGCTTATTTGTGGGGTGGGCGATCTGTATTTGGTATTGATTGTAGCGGGTTTGTGCAAATGGTTTTCAAATTATTAAATGTTCGCTTGCCCCGTGACGCCTATCAACAAGCGGAAATGGGGGAGGCGATTGATTTTTTAGCCGAAGCAAAGCTTGGGGATTTAGCTTTTTTTGATAATGAACAAGGAAAAATTACCCATGTAGGTATTTTATTATCACCGCATCAAATTATTCATGCTTCTGCTATTGTAAGAATTGATCCTATCGATCAAGCAGGTATTGTAAGCAGCACAACAGGACTTCGTACGCATCAACTTCGCACCATCCGAAGAATTGCATGATAATATGAAATAGAAGGCATAAAAAAAGCAGCACATGTGCTGCTTTTTTTTATAGTAAGTTGTGCATTAAATATTAGTTAAACATGATCTACACATCATCTACATTAAGTCCATTGCTTTTGCAAAATAGGTAACGGTACCAGGTAACGCTAACCAAAAGAATTCACGATATACAACAAGTAAAGTGATCATTACGGCTAACCAGAAAAAACAGATAGCCCAGTATTTTGCAGTTGATTTATTTGCTTCCATGTAAATAATTTTTGCAAAGATAAGGGCCGTATTTCATTTAGCCAACAAATATCCAATGGTTGTTGCGGCAATGCCAAGGGCTAATGTTCCAAGGGTATACACCAAAAAACTGCCATAGCGCTGTTGTTGCAACAGTTCTAGGTTTTCCCAAGCAAACGCTGAAAATGTGGTAAATCCACCACAAATACCGGTCGCTAAAAATAGGCGAAGGTTGGGGCTAATTTGACCTTTAATAGCAAGTCCCATAATGAGTCCCATCATTAGGGCGCCTACAATATTTACAATACCGGTGGCATAAGGGAATGTTGCTGATTTAATGAGTAGTCCAAAAAAATACCTGGCAACGGCACCTAACATACCACCTAGCCCCACCCAAATTATATTTTTTAATTCCATATTAGATGTTTTAATCCTTTACGGCAACGACCAGCCATTTACCATTTGTTTTCTCAATTTCAATTTGGCGAGGCTTTTTGTCTAAAGAATATTGGAAATTCATGCGGGTATGCAAACTATCTTGGTCAGTAATCTCTAATATAACAATGGAAGCCTGTCTACAACTTGATCTACCTTCTTTATCTAGGGCCCGGTAAGTTTTTTCGGTGTTAGCCGTTTGCGACTTCATGGTTTCGCTAGTAGCAGCATAGGCTACTGCTTTTTCAAAATCGCCTTGCAAACAAGCTTCTAAATAGTTACGGCCAGCTTCAATGGAACTGCTTGCTGGCGGAAAGTTTTTAGTAGGGGTAGAACAACCCATAAGAAGGGCAAATAACCCAATGAATATGCTTTTCATGGGATAAAAGTACAATTTAAGCAACTGATTTTAACAATCATTTTGCGAATAATTACTGGGATGCCGATTTAAAATGGTACCTTTGCACCAGAATTGAACGACAACCCTATTAACAACCTATCTGCTCTCGTAGCACTTGATTTTTTAAGGTTTACTTTACGATTACAGCCCGCCAGGCAACCATTTGAATTTACTTGTTCAATTTAACGATTCAAAATTTTAAACACATATACAATGAACAGTAATGCTATGCCTGCTATCGTACAAATCGATACAGACAACCTAAAAAAGTTAACAACAGAAGTAAAAGAAACAGTGGCAGACGCCGTAATTGGTGTAAACAATGCACAAAC
>JBEITL010000154.1:0-4123 GCA_040374915.1 Sediminibacterium sp.
GGGAAATAATCCATCTCATCCACATTTAAAATTCTTTTTAGGTTGGGATGACCTACAAAATTAACGCCATAGAAATCGTAGGTTTCGCGCTCCATCCAATTGGCACTTGAAAATAAATTACAGGCCGTAAAAACATCGGGCGCAGCAACAGGAACAAATATTTTAAAACGAAGGCGAACGTTTTCTGTAAGGTTATGCAGGTGATATACCACAGAAATTTCGCGACCAGCATCATCTGGAAAATTTACGCCACACAAATCCGTTAAAAATTGAAATTGCAAACTAGGTTCATCATACAAAAACTGCAACACTTTTAAATTGTTAGCAGCCGTTGCTTCAAAACTTAGTAAGCCATACGATTCTTCAAAATTAGAAACAAGGTCTCCAAATTTTTCTTGCAGCTTTTCTTGAATGTATTGGTTGGTAAGTGCCATACTTGATTATTGAATACCGTAAGAGTTTAATAATGTTTTGTACTGCTCAGAATGTCTACGACGAATACTTTCTTCACCCACTAAATCCTGAATTTTCATAAAGCCATCTAAAATAGCTTCTGGTCTTGGCGGACAGCCTGGAACGTATACGTCTACCGGAATGACTTGGTCAATGCCTTGCAACACACTGTAGGTATCAAATATCCCACCACTTGACGCACAAGCACCAATTGCAATCACCCAACGAGGTTCAGCCATTTGAAGGTATACCTGACGAAGTACAGGACCCATTTTTTTAGCAATGGTGCCCATGACCATTAAAAGGTCACATTGGCGTGGCGAAAAACCCACACGCTCTGAACCAAAACGAGAAAGGTCGTAATGCGAGCCCATGGTTGCCATAAATTCAATACCACAACAAGAGGTGGCAAATGGCAAAGGCCATATTGAATTTTTACGTGCAAGACCCACCACACTACTAAGTTGTGTAGTAAAAAAACCTTCACCTGTAAAACCCGGAGGCGCTTCTACAGCACCCACTGCATCTGCAGTTGTAGCTAAGATAGGTGTGGTATTAAATCGTACTGGACGTGACATAGTATTTATATTAAAATTAATCTTCCCAAGTAAGTGCACCCTTTTTGATAATGTAAATAAAGCCCACTAAGAAAAAGCCTACAAACATAAGCACAGCGCTATATCCAGCCCATCCTAGTTCTCTAAAATTTACCGCGTACGGATAAAAGAAAATAACTTCTACATCAAACAAAACAAATAAAATAGCCACCAAAAAATACTTGATTGCCATAGGTTGTCTTGCATCACCGTGGGTTTCAATTCCACTCGCAAAGTTTTCTAATTTGTCCGAAGTATTTCGTTTAGGTCCTACCCATTGTGACACACCAATCATGGTGGCAACAAAGCCAGCAGCAAAAATTAATTGTATGCCAATTGGAAGGTAGTTAGAAGCAAGATTGGTTGCAGATGCATCCATCAAAAATGTACTCCAAGTCATATACTTGTTTTAGTCGCCGCAAAAATACACCCCAGAAGGGATATAAACGAAAAACTCCCCAATTTGGGGAGTCTTTTTTAGCATTATTTTAAAGGAAATTGCGGATTAGCCTTTTTTAACTGGTGCAGCCGCTGGTTTGCCTTGTGGTTTAGAGTAATAGTCGATATTTTTTTGGATGGAAGCACGCTGCTCAGAAGCAAATTTATTGTTCTCATCTGCTGCGTCTGGATACAAAACAATCATTTGATCTGTAATGTTTAACGCTTTTTGACATATAGCCAAAAATTGGTCAACAACAGCCGTTCTAGAACCATCAGATTTTACTTTAAAATCGGGGTTCTTTTTAAGGTTGTTGAATGCACCCACATAGTACACAAGCTTCAAGTAAGCATTTACAAAAATCTCTTTTTTAAACTTATCTACGCCAATTTTAGTATACACCGCATCTAATTCATCAAGTAATGGAATTATTTTGGCCGTATCAGTACTGCTTTTTAATGCTGCTCTTTTAAAGAAACTATAGGGTTGTGGCTTATCAGGGAAAGCGGCCATATAGGCTCTCGCATACTCAAGCGTTTCTGTAAAAGCACCCGCACTAAATGCCGTATTTGACAATTTATAATGATCAGCTTCTGTTAAAGACCCTTTCATTTCTAATTGACGCTTCATCCATTTTAACTGCTCACTATACACTTTTGCACGACCAAAAATATCGGCAGCAGTGCTCATGTAAGCCATCTTATTTTGCTTAACGGTATCGAGTGAAATAGCTTTTTCGATATAAGCAGAAGCCTGCGCCTCGCTACCCGGAAATTTAGTCAATACTTTTACACCAAGTTCATAGTCGGCAGGCTGAATGTCAATCTCAGCAGCCTTATCAAGGAATCCTTGGATATATGTTTTTGCTTGAACAGAATCACCTAAACGGTCGTAGTTGTAAGCATAAACAACTGCAATACGTGGCACTTGTGCAATACCAAGTCCTGCTTCTAGTTCTTTTAGTTTTGCTAAAGACTCTGCGTATTTACCTGCCCTAAATAAATAGTCTGCAAATAAAATTTCGTTGCGCGGATCTTTATCTGCAGTGCTTACAAACTTGTCTAAATAATCTTTTGCTTTGTTAACGTCCTTATCAGCGTAGTAACGATAAAGTGCATAATACACTGGCGGAAAATTAGCATCCGCAGCAATGGCTTTATTGAAAAACTCTTCAAATAATTCTTTGTTGTTTTGTGATTGATAAATTTTACCAATTCTATAAAACGCACGTGCATTTTTTGGATCACGAGCAGCTGCTTCAGTAAATGCTTTTACAGCTTCACCACCGTTTTCGCCACCCATTCTTAAATAGTTGATACCTATGTTTACAAAAACATCGGCAGGGGCTAATTCCTGCTCAGCGGCAAGCTTTAGTTTTTCGATAGCGTACACATGGTCGCCTTGATTGGCACCTACGCTAGCATTGGCGCGACCAATAGCATTTAATACCGCGCTATTTACACGACCCTTAAGCTTTCCTTTGGTTTCGGTGGCAGTGGTAATCGCCTGCTCAAACTTTTGCTTGATGCTATTGATATCGCCACCCTGTAAAAGCTCGATATGCGCTAACCCAACAACAAGCATTGGATCGTTTGGAATATCCTGAATACCTTTTTGGTAAACCGCTTTTGCATTATTAACATCATCTGGCTTTGGTGTTTCACCAACTTCAGAAACAATCAGTGATTGGCCATACCAATACACGACTTGCGGATCTTTTGAATTGGCGTCATACGCAGCTTTTAAAGACGTACGCGCACTCTTGTATTTTTCATAATCGAGATGTCTAATTCCTTCCGAAACTTGAGCCATCAAACACTGAACAGCTAAAAATGCTGTTACCATCAAAGAAACAATCTTCTTCATATGCCGGTTTTTATAGTTGTTTTTAATCTGCATTTTTTATGGTTCCTGTGCGCCTGCTAAATCCCATTTTTGCGGGGACCAAACTTGCGCGCCTAAAAATCAATTGTCCTCTTTCGAGACTCATAAAATTCATAAATCCAGTACCTAGTCCTGTTGCATTTTCTTTTAAGATATAATACACTGGACGAGAAAGTGCGTATTGACCTCTCGAAATAGTTGCCTGAGAAGGTCGTGCATACAAACCTTTTTCTTCACACTTGGTGCATTCTACAAGGCCTAGATTTACTTTTTTTAAATATTCAAGTTGCATTGCATTGTAAGAATCGCCAATCCAGCTAAGTCCCACAAAGCCAATAGCATCAGCCCTTTCGGCTACTTTTGCTAAAACATCTTCGCTATTTTTTGCGGCTACTACATTGGATCCAAATGGAGCGCCATGTAAAATAGTATCGCGCAAATACCGAACGGTACTAGTTGCCGAATTTCCATCCATCACAACTGTGGTAGCTGTTTCGCCACTTAAAATTTTACGTAGCTTTTCAACATTGAATACACTGTCTTTTCCTGCCCTGTTATAAATAATAGCCACTGCATCATAGGCGAGTTCACCATACTGAACGGGGTAAGACAATTGATTTTCAAAGAACGTATCCTCCTGTTTATTGAGCCCTCTAGCTACAATCACCATTCGGGTGCTATCTTGTTGTAAGTCTCTAAAACAATCCGCTTCCGATTTGTAAGAGACTTCAATTTTTGTATTCGGAAAAGA
>JBEITL010000060.1:0-7177 GCA_040374915.1 Sediminibacterium sp.
ACAAATACTAAAATACCGCTGAGGCCAGCCACCAGTCCATTCACCATTAAATTACTCCACCATGCTTCTGGAAGCCACGCTGACAAAGTGCTTCCGCCTTTTGCAAAGGCCCACTCAATGCCATCCATTGGAAAACTTGCTAGCCAATAAACACTTTGAAATAAAATAAATAACACCGCTAGTAATATGACATAACCCCAAACTCGGTGTAATAAAATATTATCTAACTTATCTGAAAAAATCTTTTTTTCTAAAGGCCCCGGCTCCACTACATACCTTCGCATGACGTCTCTGATCTGACTATAACGTTGCAAAATTTCTTCGGCCTGTGTTTTGGTTGAATTAAATTGATGTGCTGTAACTAGTTCATCAATTTGAGTATGTGTTTCTTTTGCTAACGGAAAACTTTCGTGGTTGATTAAATAATGTGTAGCACCATAATCACTTAAGCCTGGTACTATTTGATGAACGCCATCTATTGCAGTAGGCGCTAATTTTTTTACGTCAATAAATTTTTTGTCATTACCGGCGCTTGTATTTAACGTTAATTGTTGCAACGCTTTTTTTAATTCTGTAATGCCCTTGTTTTTTCTTGGATTCACCGCAACAATTGGTATTCCTAATTCTTTTTCAAGACCTGCAATATCTATTTTGATGCCTTTGCTTGATGCAATATCATTCATGGTGAGGGCCATCACTACAGGAATTTGCAAATCGATAATCTGACTGCAAAAAAGTAAATTTCGTTTGAGGTTACTGGCATCAGCAACGAGGAGTACGGCGTCTGTTGTAACCGATTCGTCGGTACCCATGAGTACTTTGTATGCCACCCACTCGTCGGCTCTTCTCGGATACAAACTATAAGTGCCCGGAAGGTCAATTAATGTTGTGTTGGTTGCATCTGGTAGCTGGAGGCGCCCTGTTTTTTTATCTACTGTTACGCCCGGAAAATTACCTACTTGTTGGTGTAGGCCCGTCAAAGCATTGAAAATGGAGCTTTTTCCACTGTTGGGGTTACCCACTAAAGCAATATGGAGGTCTCTTTGACTCAATTTTAAATAGATGGCTACAAAAGTACTCGCAAAGAGGGGAGGGTAGTTACGAGATTGGGAACAGAATCGCTTACTTTTGTACGTAATAAAGCAAGCAAAATGGGTAAAAAATGGTTTTGGGTCCTATTATTGGTTCCCTTTTTAGGATTATCGCAAGGCAAACGCAAAATTAGAATAGAAGCAGAAAAGCAAAAGGCCGTGCTCATTTCAAATTTAAAATCACATATTGGCTATTTGGCGAGTGATGCTTTAGAAGGAAGAAGAACGGGTACAGCTGGAGCGGATGCTGCGATGGACTATTTAGTAAAACAATACCAGCAATTGGGTATTGGTCCAAAAGGAACAAGCGGCTATCTACAAAAATTTGAAATTAATGAAGGTTTGCAATTAGATCCAAGCACATATTTTACGGTAAATAATATTCAATTAAAAATCGAAAAAGATTTTTTTCCATTAGCAAATAGCGCTTCAATAAGTATTACGGGAAAGCCTGCAATGGCATTAAATGAAAAAGGGCAGCCTTGGTTTAAAGACATTAAAGAAACCCTTGAAGAAAACAAATCGAATCCGCATTTTGACATAGAGGCATGGATTAAAAAAGAAGTAACAGCTGCTGCAGCAAAGGGCGCTACTGCTTTTATGATTTTTAATACAGGATCTATTGTTGATAATATTTTATTTAATAAAAATGATAAAACCGAGGCGTTTTCAATTCCTGTAATTTATATCACACAAGCTGGCTTTCAACATTTTTCAGATCCATCTGCTACTTTAAACATTCAATTAAAAGTACAAATTGTAGAAAAAAAGCGTGGCGCAAGTAATGTCGCAGCATTTATTAATAATGGTGCTGCAAATGCAGTTGTAATTGGCGCACATTACGACCACCTAGGCTTTAACGAAGATAAAAATGCATTAGACACGGGGCATGTTATTCATAACGGCGCAGACGACAACGCCAGTGGTACCGCTGCACTGCTTGAAATTGCACGCTTATTGCAACAAAAATCGCCTACGCATTATAATTATTTATTCCTTCATTTTTCTGGAGAAGAATTAGGCCTTTTAGGAAGTAAATATTGGATAGAAAATCCGACAATGCCTGGTGCCATCAATTATATGCTAAACATGGATATGGTTGGCAGGTACGATACTGCCCACAAATTAACCGTGGGCGGTTACGGTACTTCTAGTAAATGGAGTGACATATGGAAACTGACAAATACACCACTTATTGTAAAATTTGATAGTACGGGTAGTGGGCCAAGTGATCACGCTAGTTTTTATAGAGCGGGTATTCCGGTACAATTTTTCTTTACAGGAAGCCACCCCGATTATCATAAAGCAAGCGATGACGCTGATAAAATTAATTACGAAGCCACGGCTCAAATAGTAACACTCGCTTATCAAATGATGGGCATAACAGATAGTTTGCCTAAGTTGGATTTTATCAAAACAACAGAGCCTCAAATGGGCCGTAGCACTAAGTTTACGGTGAGTTTAGGTGTTATCCCAGATTATGGATATAGCGGTACAGGCATGCGTATTGATGGCGTGAGTCCAGGTAAGCTTGCAGAAAAATTAGGCTTACAAGCAGGCGATATATTACTACAATTAGGCGATTATAAATTTGTTGACGTGAATAGTTACATGCAAACGCTGAGCAAGTTTAAAAAAGGTGATCAAACCCAACTACGCATAAAACGCGGTACCGACGAAATAAATATTTCTGTTACGTTTTAAAAGAAGCAATCAATTATTAGTATGAAACTGAAACTTAATATTGACGAACTCAACGAAGATTTTTTTGATGACACACGACTATTGGGCATTATTGCACCAATCAAAAGCCATCAATTTTGTTTACAATTGAATAATCAACTAGGGCATCAGTTTCGACTCAATCCAGCCATCGAAATTCACCTCAAAAAAAAGGACCGCAGTTATTATTTTAGTATTTACGAATCCAAAGAACCCAATAGTTTTTTAGTGCATTACTTATATCATAACCAGTGTGATGGCGAATACCTATTGCCTGAATTTAGGCATATGGATTTTTTATGGCTCACAAAAGGCGATTTTGTAGATGATGAAAAATGCAACTGGATCAAGCAAACCGTAAAAGCACTAAACGGTGTTCAAATGGTTGCTGAGCTTACCAATGAGCAAATTAAAAACAAAGGGAATATGGTTTTTTAGCGGTCCTTTGTAAGGATTAGTTTTTAACCACTACTACTTTTTCTCCCGCTGCTTCTATTACACCAATCGGTTCTATAAAACTTGTAAGTCCGTTTTTATTAAATACTTCTTGAATCAACGCCACCGCGCTCGGATCTACCGCTACAAGTAATCCTCCATTGGTTTGTGGATCTGGTAACATGCTAAATGCTTCCATGACATTAACGCCCGGATCAAAACTTGTTTTTGTACTATAGCAATTCCAGTTTCGGTACGTGGCATCTGGTACCATGCGGTTGGCTAAATATTTTTTAGCAGCCTCAATCATTTTGATTTTCGAATAATTAATATGTGCACTAAGCCCACTTCCTTCGGCCATTTCAATTAAGTGGCCAAGTAGTCCAAAGCCAGTGATATCAGTGAGTGCGTGTACTTCTGGTATGCCGCCCAGTATTTCGCCAATTTTATTGAGTGTTGTTAACTGCTCAATAAATGGTGCTAGATCTTGTGGTTCTAAAGCGTCTCTTTTTTGTGCGGTTGCTAGTATACCTACACCAATTGGTTTTGTAACAAAAAGCACATCACCCAGCTTTGCCGTATTATTTTTTTTGAGATTTGCAATAGGTGTAATGCCTGTGACTGCTAACCCAAAAATAGGTTCGGTACTATCAATACTATGTCCGCCGGCTAGTGGAATGCCTGCTTCTGCGCAAATACTTCGAGCGCCCTCTAACACTTCTGCAGCAAGGGCTGCAGAAATTGTATTCACTGGCCAACCTAGTATGGCAATGGCCATCAGTGGCTTTCCGCCCATGGCATACACATCACTAATCGCATTGGCACTTGCAATTTTTCCAAACGCATATGCGTCATCAACTATCGGTGTAAAAAAATCGGTGGTACTAATTATGGCTTGACCGTTTCCCATATCATAGGCAGCAGCATCATCTTTACTGCCGTAACCAACGAGTAAATTTTTGTTTTCAATTTTTGGTAACGAAGAAGCTAAAATTGTTTCTAAAACTGCAGGTGCAATTTTACATCCGCATCCGGCGCCATGAGAAAATTGTGTCAATTTTATGGTTGAAGACATGTTGTTATTTTTAATTTATGATAACCACTTTATAGCACCTAAGGCATGCGATTGTTTGCTTCCATTTTCTGTTTCAATTTCTAAATGTCCATTTGATAAAACCCTACAAATAGTAGCGGTTATTTTTTTGCCCTCAATGTCTAATTGAACTTGCTCCCCTTTTTTATAAAGCGCATTGTTGTAAAGCTCAAGCAGGGTGCCAGGTCCTTTATCAACTACCATTTGCAAAGCCGCCTCTATGTGATTACATAATTCTTTTGCAAGTGCTGGTACCTGAAATGTTTTACTGGTCATTTGTTTGAGTGAAACGGCTTTTTGAAGCCCCGTTCCAAACTCAGTTTGATTGATATTAACCCCCATTCCTGCAACGCTCCACTGCCAGATAGGACCTCTAAAGCTGTTTTCGATTAAAATACCCGCTGCCTTTCTGTCACGCCAGTAAATATCATTGGGCCACTTGATGCGCGTTTCGTCACCAGCATATGTAATAAAAAAGTTAAAACATCCAACTGCTATAAGCATACTAACAATGGATGGCTCCAGCTCGGATCCGTTAAAAACAAGCTTTTTTGGGTCCAAAACCACCGATAAAAGTATGTTTTGACCGCTTTCAGCCTCCCAAACCTTGCCCATTTGGCCCTTTCCAGCCCACTGTTTTTGGGCTAGAAATGCAGCGCCGTGCCCAGCCATGTTTGTCTTAACTTGGTTCATGGCATAGATGTTGGTACTATCTACTTCAGTTAATTCTGTAAATGGTAAACCGATGGGTGTATTTAAGCCTGCTGAAGCCAAAGAATTAGTATTTTTGACGAAGTTACAAGAGCTACGTCTAAATCAAATTATTAATCACTAAATAACTGTATTGTTGGAACCCCTTTCTGTATTAAAAAATCGACCAAAAAGTACGATTACCCGGTTAACCAAGAGCTCTAAAATTCTTAAGACCATCATTAATGCCATTCTAGATAAAAAAGGTGAGCATGTAGTAAGTTTAGATTTACGCAAAATTGAAGAAGCTGCTGCCGATTTTTTTATTGTGTGTCAAGCATCCAGCACCACACAAGTGCGTGCCATTGCTGATCACATAGAAGATGAGGTAAAACAAGCAGGTGGCGAAAACCCCTATAAACACGAAGGACGAAAAGCATTGCAATGGGTAATCATTGATTATGTGAATGTAGTGGTGCACGTGATGCATCCAGAAGCCAGAGAATTTTATAAATTAGAAGAAATGTGGAGTGATGCAGTATCACAAATCCACGAATAATAGAAACTATATGTCAGAAGAGAAGCAACCAAAGTTTAATTTTCAGGAGAAAGGAAAAGGCGGCAAGAAAGGTCCTAAATTCAATATTTATTGGATTTATGGCGTTGTCATTGTTGGTTTATTAGTTTCTCAAATCATGAACTTTTCGCCGGAGTTAAAAAAGACAACGGAGCAGGAGTTCAAACAGCAAATGCTATTAGCAGGCGATGTGACCAAACTTGATTTTGTAAAAAATAAAGATGAGGTACAGGTATACATTAATGGGGACAGTCTTAAAAAAGAATTCTACGTTAAAAAGTTTGGCGTGGTGTTGCCTAAAGAAAAAGTAAAGGGCGCACCTTTATTTGTTTTCGAAGTGTTGGACTGGAAATCTTTTGATGAAAATCTTCAAAAATTTACAGAGCAACATCAGTTGCCAGAAGTGAAAAGAGATATTGTAAAAGCTGCAGATTGGATGGGCGGCGTACTTCAATCAATATTTACGCTCGTTATTATTGTAGTAGTTTGGTTACTACTCATGCGTAAAATGGGCGGTGGTGCTGGTGGTCCAGGCGGTGGAGCAGGTGGTATTTTTAATATTGGAAAATCAAAAGCAACTTTATTTGATAAAGGCGCTAAAGTAAATATCAATTTTGGAGACGTTGCTGGTCTTGACGAAGCAAAAGTAGAAGTGATGGAAATCGTTGACTTCTTAAAGAATCCAAAAAAATATACAGCCCTTGGTGGTAAAATTCCAAAAGGCGCTTTACTAGTAGGCCCTCCGGGTACGGGTAAAACATTACTTGCAAAAGCCATGGCGGGTGAAGCGCAGGTTCCTTTCTTTAGTTTAAGTGGATCTGATTTTGTGGAGATGTTTGTGGGTGTGGGCGCAAGTCGTGTGCGTGATTTATTCAAGCAAGCAAGAGAAAAAGCACCTTGTATCATTTTTATTGATGAAATTGATGCGATAGGACGTGCACGTGGTAAAAATGCCATGATGAGTAACGATGAGCGTGAAAATACATTGAACCAACTATTAGTAGAAATGGATGGATTTGGTGGCGACACGGGCATTATTATTTTAGCTGCAACAAACCGTCCCGACGTATTGGATAGCGCTCTATTAAGACCGGGACGTTTTGATCGTCAAATTTCGATAGACAAACCAGATGTAAAAGGAAGAGAAGAAATTTTTAAAGTGCACCTTGAGCCTATTAAAATTTCTGAAGCGCTTGATTTACATAAACTAGCAGAACAAACACCTGGATTTGCTGGTGCTGATATTGCAAACGTTTGTAACGAAGCTGCATTAATTGCTGCACGCAAAGGAAAAGATTCGGTAGAAATGATAGATTTCCAAGACGCCATTGACCGTGTGATTGGTGGTCTTGAAAAGAAAAATAAAATCATAGCACCGCACGAAAAATCTATTATTGCCTACCACGAAGCAGGTCACGCCGTTTGTGGTTGGTTTTTGGAACATGCGTATCCGCTTTTAAAAGTTACCATTGTACCTCGTGGTACGGCAGCACTTGGTTATGCGCAGTATACCCCAACCGAGCAGTACCTCTACAATACCGATCAGTTAATGGATCAAATTTGTATGAC
>JBEITL010000078.1:0-6351 GCA_040374915.1 Sediminibacterium sp.
ACACAAAAGAAAAGAGATATTACTGGTAGTATCGCTAGTGTTAAAGGCGAGGCTTTAGCTAATAAGCCTACACAAAGTTTTGAACAAGCTTTGGGTGGTAGAGCTGCTGGTGTGCAAGTTGTGATTCCTAGTGGTGTATTAAACGCACCACCGGTATTAAGAATTAGAGGAGCAAACTCTATTTCATTATCATCTTATCCGCTTATTGTAGTTGATGGCGTACCTGTATTTACTGGTGATGGTAGTTCTACTAGCGCAGCAGGTAACGTTTTATCTTCTATCAATCCAAATGATATTGAAAGTGTTGACGTTGCGAAAGACGCTGCTGCAACTGCTATTTATGGTAGCCGCGCGGCAAATGGTGTACTATTTATTACCACTAAAAAAGGTAAGCCAGGTCGTTCAAAAGTTACGTTAGATAGCTGGGTTGGATTTAGCAATCCGCAGCGTTTACAACAAGTACTTGACGCGCAACAATACACCGACTATAAAAACGAAGCCCTAAGAAATGCGGGTACTTATAATGCTGCAACCAATGCATTTGCAACAACAATGGGTGCTGATGGAAAAATGATTAATACCAATTGGGCTGATATTGTTTACCGCCAGGGTTTACAACACAGCAATACGGTAAGTTTATCAGGTGCCAACGAGTCTACTAGTTATTACTTTTCTACTGGTTACACAGAGCAAGAAGGTATCATTAACAGGAATGATTTTAAGCGTTTAACTTTATTAATGAACGTAGATCATAAAGCTGGAAAGTTTTTTAGCATGGGTGGAAAAATCCAGTACACCAGCGATCAAAATACTGCTGCTACAAGTTCAGGATCTTTAGGTGATGCATTTGCAACAGCAGGTTTAGGTCGTGTGGCTTTAATTACTGCTCCTAACGTTGGTCCATTCAATGCTGATGGTTCTTATAACCAAGCCAATGGTCTTATTGGTGTGATGGGTAATAAATTAGGCCAAGTAGGTTTTTACAATCCTCAAATTACCATGGATTTAAATAGATCTAATAGCTATGGTGAACATTTAATTAGCAATTTATATGCTCAGTTTAAACCAGTAAGTTGGTTAGCGGTAAGAACACAATATGGTCTTGATTATTTGATGGTAGACAATGATGTATACTCTCATCCATTATCTGGAGAAGGATTTTCTACAACAGGTTCTGTTTCTGCCATTTTTAATAAGAACAAACGTTGGGTTTGGACAACCACTGCACAATTTGATAAAGTGTTTGCACAAAAGCATAACGTTAGTGTTCTTGCGGGTATTGAGCAACAAAAATCTGATCAAAACAGTTATGGTCTAAACCGCGTAACTGTTGCGGATCCAGCATTTACAAATATTCAGGGTGGTTGGGTTACGCCTAACACTTCTGGACTTGGTATTGGAGAAAATTATTTATACTCTGAGTTTGCACGTGCGCAGTATAATTTTAGCAGAAAATATTTTTTAACTGCTAACGTACGTAGAGATGGTGCTTCTCAATTGGGTGTAAATAGTAAGTATGGTGTATTCTGGGGCGTATCTGCAAGCTGGGATGTGTTATCTGAAAAATTCATTCAGAACATGAAGCTGGATAAAGTGTTCAGCAGCTTACGTATCAGAAGTAGCTATGGTAAAGTAGGTAATATTGGTGGCTTAGGAAACTTTGCATCTTTATCTACCTATAGCTCTGGTTTATATGGTAGCGGTGGAACGGTTGCTTATAGCCAAGCAGGTAATCCAAATCTTACTTGGGAAACCAGTAAGAAAACAGATGTTGGCTTAAACTTTGGTTTGTTTAATGATCGTTTAACTGCAGAAATTGGATACTATAATAGTAACAACGATGGTTTATTATTATTTGTTCCACAACCACCATCTGCGGGATTACCATCAAATATTCCAACCAACATTGGTTCTATGTACAATAGAGGTTTTGAATTTGATATTAAATACAACGTAGTTCAAAACAAAGATTTCTCTTGGACTACTTCATTTAACTTATCAACCAACGATAATAAAGTATTGTCATTGGCACCAGGTATCACCAATATTATTGGTTCTACAGGTGGTTTAGAAAATCCAAGTATTACCATGCCGGGTAATCCAATTGGTATGTTGTTTGTAACAAGAACAGCGGGTGTTGATCCAGCTTCTGGACGTAGAATTTTCTTGAATGCGCAAGGCAGACAAGTAATGTTCCAACACGTTGCACCAGCAGGTCAATCTCGTTTCATGTATGCCGATGGTACTGTAGCGCCAACTGTAAGTAGTGCTGATGCAATCGTATACAAAAATACACACGCTAAAATATTTGGTGGTTTTGAAAATAACCTACGATTCAAAAACTTTGAATTGAATGCTTTATTTACCTATCAAATGGGCAACTGGTTGTATTATGGTACACAAGCTGGTTTAAGAGACCAACGTTTCTGGAACAATGAAGTTGGTGTATTAAATAGATGGCAAAAAGCGGGAGACGTTACTGAGTTTCCAAGACCTGTATTTGGAGACAACGTTTCTAATGGTTCTTCATTCCCACTTGACATCAATGTATTCAAAGGAGATTTTATCAAGTTAAGAACCTTAACAATCGGTTATAATTTTCCAAAAAATATGTTGGATAAAATCAAAATTTCAAATGCTCGTTTTTATGTTTCAGGAAACAACTTGCTTATCTTAACAGCATATCCAGGACCAGATCCTGAGGTTTCTTCAAACGGAAACGGTACTACCAATTTTGGTATTGACAGAAACACCGTAGCAAACCAACGTACTATTACTGTTGGTATCAACGTTGGATTCTAATTGTTAAACTATTAATTAAGAAAAATGAAAAAGAATCTTTTATACATTTTGATGGCTGCAGGTCTTGTTCAAATGACCTCTTGCGCCAAAGAAAATTTTGTAAATCCGGTTCCTACCAACGTTATCTCTGATCTTACTGCATTTGATAGTAAAGATAGAGTAGAAGGTCAGGTAAGAGCGATTTATGCCTCTATTAAAAATTCAGGTATGTACGGTGGTCGTTACCAAATTTTTAACGATATCCGTGGTGAAGACTTTATGAATGAAAGAACCAACGTTGTAACTGGTTTTGATGTATGGAACTATACTCCATCAAACAGTTCTACTAACTCAGTTCAAAACCATTGGTCAAGAGCGTATTACGTAATCAATCTAACAAACGTTTTTTTAGAAGGTATGACCGCTAAAGGAACTGCAGTTGTTGGTACCGCTCTTTCAAGTAATTATCAAGCAGAAGCTCGTTTATTAAGAGCTATGAGTTATTATTCTTTATTGCAGTTGTACGCGCGTCCATTTTGGGATGGTAATGGCTCAAAGCCAGGCGTACCAATGCGTTTAAAGGGTAACACAGGTTCTGACGATTATGCAAAAGCAAGAGCTACAGTAGCAGAAGTATACACACAAATTTTAGCAGATTTAGATTTTGCTGAAACCAATTTGCCTGCTAGCTATAGCACTGCTTTAAATAATACCATTCGTGCACACAAGAATACGGCTATTGCACTTAAAACAAGGGTTTATTTGAGCATGGGTCGTTTTGCAAACGTAATTACGGAAGCAAATAAAATTGTTAGTAGTGCTGCACCTTATACTGCGCAAACCGGTGTAGCACATGCACTACAAGCTGATGTTACCAATGTATTTAAAGCGCCTTATACAACGTCGGAATCTATCTTCTCAATGCCATTTGCTTCAAATGAAACTCCAGGCGGTCAAAACCAATTGGGTTACTATTATGGTCCTGCAGCGTTCAATGGCGGTAATGGAGAATACTCTTTATTACCAACAGGTATTATTGCAAATACAGGATGGAAAGCAACAGATAGAAGAAGAACTATGGTTGCTGTATTTGGTGGTAAAAGCTACTTAACCAAGTATAGTGTACCTTCTATCTTTACAGACTATGCACCTGTTATCAGATACGCTGAGGTGCTACTTAGTTTAGCTGAAGCAAGAGTGCGTTCTACAAATACAGTAGATGCTCAGGCCATTGCACTTTTAAATGCAGTACGTAGTCGTTCAGACGCTTCAACTGTTTTTACAGCCGCAGACTTTGCTAATTCAACAGCACTTGCTGATGCGATTGTAACTGAAAGACGTATTGAACTTTTAGGTGAAGGTATTAGAGGTACTGATATCACCCGCTTAGGTCTTCCTTTACCAGCAAAACCTGGTGTAGGTGAAATTAAAGCAGATGCACAACAGTATATCTGGCCTATATCTTCTACAGAGTTACTATTAAATCCACTTTGTAAAGACAATTAGAATTTTCTCTTGCATATTAAAAGGCCTGGTTAGTTTTCTAACCGGGCCTTTTTTATACCTGTACAGCCGACTAGGGTGTATATATTCCTGACCAGCCAACATATTTATTAAATATGGTTATATTGCAAGCACCAATTAATATCTATGAAAAAAGCCAGCATTTTTTGTTTGTTCCTGCTCCTCTCTTATACAAATAGTTTTGGGCAGGGTGCAAAAATCGATTTTTCTCAAAAGCCACCCAATCTTGATTCTTTGCTACCCAAAATAGCAGCGGAAAAAAATGATAGCGCTAGATATTATTTAGCCTTGTCGGCTTTAACGATTTCCGAAACCAATCCGGTAGAGGATATGCATAACTCTGAAATAATTTTATTGCACGGTCAAAAAAACAATGATTTAGTTTGTCAGTTGTTAGGTTATGCTTGTTTATGTTATGATTATATCGCTTTTGGCAATAAAGTAAAAAGCTTAGAGTTTGGTATTAAAGCAAATCAAGTTGCCGAAAAATCCAATGATGATAGATTAAAAACTTTTGGCAAAGCCATGCTAGCCCTCACTTATTTAACAATGGGTGATTTTGAAAAGTCTATTTCTTATAATAAAGCAGCTATTGAAGCGGGTTCTACATATGAACCTGATATTATTTCTATTTGTGCTGTAAATGATATGGGTACTATTTATTTAGCTATGGGCAAAATTGATTCGGCACTTATTTACACACAAAAAGCGTATGAACTTGCTATCAAATCAGGCATTAAATATTGGTTAACTTCTACTTATTTACAATTTGGCAGTATACATGCCGCCATGAAAAATTCTGGGTTAGCATTAAATTATTGGAACTTAGCTCTGGAGGAAGCAAATAGAATTGGTTCTCCAAAATTTGCAAGTACTGCGTATAATGCAATTGCTCAATACTATTACGCTTCCAATCAAACAGATTCGGCTAAACTGTATGCTACCAGGGCCATTTCAAGCGTAAAAAATACCGCCTTTTATACCTTAAATATAGACCCAGCCAAGCTTTTATTAAACATTTATCATGATACCAACATTGATAGTGCCTTTAAGTATTCCGAAATTTATAGAATTGCAAATGACAGCGTTTCTAATATAAGAGCGCTGCAACAAGCACAATTGATGGCTGTCGAAGAAGAAGCCAGACTTGCAGAATTAAAATTAGAAACAGATCAAGCAAATCAAGCGCGCAAGCAAAATTTAGAATATACTTTTTTAGGACTTGGTATTATTAGTTTTTTAATGGTGTTTATTTTATTTAGTAGAAAGCATATTACCAATACAAAAGTAATTCAGTTTTTGAGTGTTGTTTCTTTGTTGATGGTGTTTGAATTTATTAATTTATTGATTCATCCAGTTTTAGAAAAAGTAACACATCATTCACCTTTTTTAATGTTACTAAGCCTTGTAGCATTAGCGGCACTATTAATTCCTATTCATCATAAGTTGGAACATTGGGCTGTAAACAAACTGATTGAAAAAAATAAACAGGCTAGATTAGAGGCTGCTAAAAAAACAATTGAACAATTAGAAAAAACGGCACATTAATATGTCTAGATTTTATAAGTATATTCTACTCGTGCTATCATTGCACATGTGTTTGATTGCCAGTGCACAAAAAACAACGGTATGGATTGTTAGACACGCCGAAAAAGACACTGCATTTATAAACCGTCAGGATCCAGATTTAACAGCTACAGGTCAACAAAGAGCCCTTGATTTGGCTGCATATTTACAAAATGAAAATATCATAAAAGTTTTTTCTACCGATACCAAAAGAACCAAGCAAACAGCAAAGCACATTAAAGCGTCATTAGAGATGTATAATCCTAAAAATTTAACGGGGTTACTGGATCTCATCACACAACATGCAAATGGTAAATCGGTTTTAATTGTAGGTCATTCCAATACCGTATTAGAAACCATTGAAGCACTTGGTGGCAAAAGGCCCGTAGCTCAATTAACAGATGATGACTACGACTACCTATTTAAAATTGAATTAGAAGTGGGTAAACCTGCTGTTGTGGGCTTATATCACTTTGGACA
>JBEITL010000215.1:0-2890 GCA_040374915.1 Sediminibacterium sp.
ACCTGCGGCAATCCTCGCTATTAAAGGACCATTTGCAGTACAAGAGTACGTTGTAAATGAAATCCAAGAGGTATACCGTTTACAAGGTGTAAAAATCAATGACAAGCACGTAGAAGTGATTGTACGTCAGATGATGAAGAAGGTTGAAATTGTAGATGCTGGTGATACTAAATTCTTAGAGGAGGATCTAGAAGATAGATTTGACTTTATCGAAGAAAATGACCGTATCTATGATAAAAAAGTAGTTACAGAAGCTGGCGAAAGTGCAACGTACAAAGCTGGTCAAATCATAACATTAAGAGAACTGCGCGAAGAGAATTCAATTCTTCGCCGCTCGGACAGAAAACTAGTGGAAGTTCGTGATGCAAAACCTGCAACCGCTACACCAGTTTTACTGGGTATTACCAAAGCCTCTCTTGGTGTTAGAAGTTGGATCTCTGCGGCTTCGTTCCAAGAAACCACCAAAGTATTAAGCCAAGCGGCAATACAAGGTAAAAAAGACTTGATGTTAGGTCTTAAAGAGAATGTAATTACAGGTCATTTGATTCCTGCTGGTACCGGACAAAAAGAGTTCGAGAACATGATTGTAGGAAGCAAAGAAGAATATGAAGTATTAGCAACCACTAGAGAGGCGATGAGCTTTGATGAGGAAGAATAATATTTTATAGCCTTAGTATATTTGTAAAAGTAGGAAGCCAACACTTCCTACTTTTACTTTTTAATAGATAAAATGTATAAATTAGTATCATGAAAAATATCAATACCATTTTAAATGTTGTTTTAGGAATCGCTGTTGCAGTTTTGTTTTATTTTCAGTTCAGTGGCGCTAAGCCTGCGGTAGCTGGAGGTTCTAAACCAGTTGCTTCTGGTGATTTTAGAATCGCCTATTTCGAAATTGATTCGGTAGAATCTCAATTTAATTACTACAAAGAAGTGAGTAATTCTATTCAAGCAAAAGCGCAGCAAAACAACAATGAACTGAATCAGTTAAAAGAAGTATTTGCAGCCAAGTACCAAGAGCTTCAAAAAAATGGTCAGCGTATGTCAGAAGCTGAAGTAAATGCTAGACAGCAGGAACTTCAACAAATGGACAAGACCTTTAAGAGCAAGGAGCAAATGATGAATAACGAAATGCAGGATGAGAGCATGAAAAAACTACAAGACGTTAAGAAAAAAATTACCGATTACTTAGCAGAGTACAATAAGGCTAAAGGGTATGCTTTTATTTTGGGTAACAATTCTGATATGCTTTCTATGTATTACAAAGACACAGCCTACGATATTACTGCAGACCTTGTAAAAGGTTTAAATGAATTGTATAAAGCAAAAAAATAGGCCTCTTTTTTCTTATTTTTTTAATTATCTTGAAGTTCTGTTTTAACCAACAGAACTTTTTTTATGAGTACAACGACATCCGAATTTAAACCATCTCTTGGATTACTTGACGCCACTATGATTGTCGCAGGTAGTATGATTGGTTCTGGTATTTTTATTGTAAGTGCCGATATTACACGTAATGTGGGCTCGGCAGGTTGGTTGGTGGCTGTTTGGCTCATAACAGGCTTTATGACCCTTACAGCGGCTTTAAGTTATGGTGAGCTTAGCGCTATGTTTCCAAAAGCAGGAGGACAGTATGTGTACTTAAAAGAGTCATACAATCCACTGCTTGGTTTTTTATATGGCTGGAGCTTTTTTTCAGTGATTCAAACGGGTACCATTGCAGCAGTGGGCGTAGCCTTTAGTAAATTTGCGGGTTACTTTTTTCCGGCATTAGAAATGACGGATGCTAATATTATTTTTCAGGCCGGGTTTCTAAAAATATATCCAGCGCAGTTTGTTTCCATTGCCATTATTATTCTCTTAACCTATATCAATACCAAAGGGGTGCAGGGTGGTAAACTCATTCAAACCACATTTACGGTAACCAAACTTGTTTCACTATTTGGACTTATTGGATTTGGTTTTTTACTTGCTGCTAAATCGGAAATTTGGAATGCCAATTGGCAGGACGCTTGGTCTATGAAATCCATTGCCGCAGACAATAGCACTACACCCGTTATAGGTCTTGCTATTTTTGGTGCCATCGCGGCTTCGATGGTGGGGTCTATATTTAGTAGTGACGCATGGAACAATGTGACATTTATTGCAGGAGAAATTAAAAATCCAAAACGCAATATTGGACTCAGTTTATTTTTAGGAACACTCATTGTTACGATTATTTATGTGTCTGCGAATCTCATGTACATCAGTGTACTTCCATTAAATGATATCGCACATGCACCTGCAGATAGGGTGGCCGTATCTACTGCCAATGCTATTTTTGGAAATATTGGCACTTATGTTATTGCAGTTATGATTATGATTTCCACGTTTGGTTGTAACAATGGATTGATATTAGCAGGTGCAAGGGTGTATTATACCATGGCGCAAGATGGTTTATTTTTCAAGAAAGCATCTACCCTTAATAAAAATGCAGTACCTGAGTGGGCCTTGTGGGCGCAGTGTGTAGTGGCTGCTTTATTATGTTTAAGTGGTAAATATGGCGACCTACTGGATATGGTTTCCTTTATTGTGGTTATATTCTATGTTTTAACCATTATAGGCATCTTTATTTTACGCAAAAAGCGTCCCGAAATGGAACGACCTTATAAAGCGGTGGGCTATCCTGTTTTACCTGCTATTTATGTATTAATGGGCACCCTGTTTTGTGTATTATTGATCATTTATAAGCCTAATTTTACTTGGCCAGGGCTTATCATTGCACTATTAGGCATTCCTTTGTATTACCTTGCAGTGCGAAGTAATAAAAAATAAACATGACAAATTTTGACCAACTTTTCATAGACTTTAGCAAGCTAAAAGTTGTAATCATTGGAGACGTTATGCTTGA
>JBEITL010000221.1:0-2706 GCA_040374915.1 Sediminibacterium sp.
GGTAAAACTGCCGCTTTTGCCATTCCTATTTTACAATTATTGTACAATAAAAAAAGTACACATAACGGGATCAAATCTTTAATTCTTACACCAACACGTGAGTTAGCGATTCAAATCGATGAAAGTTTTGGAGCTTACGGTAAAAAAACGGGGCTAAGCCATAGCGTTATTTTTGGTGGTGTTTCCCAGGTACCTCAAGTTTCTATGCTAAGACGTGGTGTTGATATTTTAATTGCAACACCCGGTAGGTTATTAGACTTAATGCAACAGGGTTATATTAAATTAAACCAGCTCGAAATATTTGTACTAGACGAGGCAGACCGCATGCTAGACATGGGTTTTATCCATGACGTAAAAAAAGTAATTGCAAAACTTCCTGCTAAGAGACAAACCCTATTTTTCTCTGCTACCATGCCTCCAGAAATTGGACAACTAGCAAACAGTATTTTAAATAACCCTGTTAAAGTAGAAATTACGCCGGTGTCTTCTACTGCCGAAAAAATTGAGCAGTCGGTTTATTATGTAGACAAGGGCAATAAAAAATTACTACTCGCACATTTATTACAAGATGCCGGTATTAAAACCGCCCTTGTATTTACAAGAACAAAGCATGGTGCCGACAAAGTAGTAAAAGACCTTTTAAAACTTGGCGAAAAAGCGGCAGCTATCCATGGTAACAAATCACAAAATGCGCGTCAAAAAGCATTGACCGATTTTAAAACCGGCGCTTTAAGAATATTAGTTGCTACCGATATTGCCGCAAGAGGTATTGACGTGGATCAATTATCGCACGTTTTCAATTACGAACTTCCAAATATCGCCGAAACCTATGTGCACCGAATTGGTAGAACAGGAAGAGCGGGCGCATCCGGCATTGCCATCTCTTTTTGTGATGGAGAAGAAAAAGCCTACCTAAAAGACATTCAAAAACTAATTGCACAAAGCATACCAGAAGTTAAGGAACACCCTTGGGTGCTCACATTTGCCGAAGAAAAAGCTTCAAAGCAAAACTCAGGCTCTGTTAAAGGAGGTGGCGGAGGCTTTAGAGACCGACGAAACGGCAATAACAGTGGGGAAAGACGCTCATTTAGAGGTGGCGATCCAAGGCGTCATTCAACGGCACCGGCTGGCAGATCTAGAAGAGAAAGCTAGACTTGAAAAAAAATGGGCTAAACTTGCCTAAAAATCAATAGAAACCCTACTTTTGCAGCCCAGCAAATTGTAAAATTTACTGGGCTTCGGATGCGGATGTGGCGAAATTGGCAGACGCACTAGACTTAGGATCTAGCGCCGCGAGGCGTGTGGGTTCGACCCCCTCCATCCGCACCAAAACAATAAAGGCTCCCATTGGGAGCCTTTTTATATAAATAGCATTACACAGTTAAGGTAAGCGCATACTAATATTTGCTCCTTTTTTACAATCAAACCGAAGCATACCTTCCTCCTCACTATTTTTTTGAACGGCGCCCATTAAAGTAACCTTGTATTTAGCATGGGCGCCAAATGGATTTTTTAACATCAATATTCCGTCTTTTTCTGCCTTAATTGTTACAGTCTTTACCTGTCCATTTTGCTTAGATGCACTCACTAAAAAAGCACCCTCTGTTCTTAACTGATTAAATGAAACAGAAGACCAAGCCCCAGGTATGGCTGGAAATATTTCAACAAATCCTTGATACGATTGCACAAGCATTTCCTGAACGCCAGATGCAAATGCAAAATTTCCTTCGAGGGTAAATGGACGGTAGGTAAAACTAGAATAGCCTTCTTTGGTTTGATCTCCATTTAAATGAAAACTATTACCTGCACAAAATGCTTTTGCAAATATTTGAAGTGCCTTTTGCGCACCTTCACCATCTGCTATACGCGCTTTTAAATTACCAAGCCATGCATACGAATAACCACACCAATTGGATGGTCCTACCTTATCTAATAAATCAATGGTGGCCTTCATTACAGGCTTATCGGACGCGTTTTTCCACTGGTACAAGCCAAGCGGGAAAATTGCCATAGTATGTGAAAAGTGACGGTGCGAACTAGTATACGCATGATCTTTTGCAAACATTAATTCACTTTTTGTAGAAACTATAAAAGGCTCAAACTGTCCTCGTATTTTTTTATAATGAAGCGCTTCTTCCGCCTTACCTAAAACGGTGGCCATTTCAGTAGCTTTTTCAAAAACATATTTCATCAAAGACAAATCATAATTGGTATTGGTTATAAACCATGCATCTTTACTATTGTCATGAATTTCTGGGCTTGAGCTTAAAGGCAATATTCTATTTCCAGCTGCATCTAATCGAGTAATACTTTCTAGATAGGTTGCTACTGCTGTAAACCATGGATATGCTTTTGTTTTTAAAAAATGATCATCCATGCTATATTTCCATTGCCAATAAAAATGTTGCGACAACCATGCACTTACCGTAGGTGATAAAGCGTATTGTATCCATCCACCCATTTCAGTTCCTTCTAGCGTTGTAACACCCGGCACATTCAGTCCCTTTGTTTTAAAATACAATTCGGTGTAGCGCTGGTAATTATTTTTATGCGCGTCTAAATAATCCGTAAACACACTGGATTCTTCCAAATGATTGGCTGTATAGCCTGGCCAGGAACTCATTTGGGTATTTAAATCGTGGTGAAAATCGCCTTTCCAAGGTGGAAGTCTTCCATTATCGGCGGTCCAAATGGCTTGCAAAGAAA
>JBEITL010000197.1:0-3207 GCA_040374915.1 Sediminibacterium sp.
ACTTTCAAAACCAACTGGGTAAATAGTAATTGGATTTTTTTCGGATGATTTATTGAAGCAATTGATGCGGTAGCCTGCTTTACCAACTTTCATCGTCGTATCCATTCGGCGACCTTGCGCCATTAATACAGTTGGGATAAGTGCCAGCGCAAAAAAAAGTGTACGAATAAGCATGAATCGCATACAAAAATTAGTTTAGACCACTAAATTAAATAAAATAACGGTAGTTACATATTTCTTCTATACTGACCACCCACTTCATATAAAGCTTCGGTAATTTGGCCCAGAGAACAATGTTTAACAGCATCCATTAGAGATTCAAATAAGTTTTCACCAGCAATAGCCGCCTTTTTTAAAGCAGCAATTTTAGCGGGTGCCGCCTCTTCGTTGCGTTTCCAGAAAGCATGTAAATTATCAATTTGTCTTTCCTTTTCGGTGGTCGTAGAACGAATTACTTCGGTAGGTAAAATAGTAGGGCTTCCTTTTTTATTTAAAAAGCTATTCACACCAACAATTGGAAGTTCTCCGGTATGTTTTAGCGTTTCGTAGTACATACTTTCTTCCTGAATTTTATTACGCTGGTACATTCTTTCCATAGCGCCTAATACACCGCCTCTCTCACTAATTTTTTCAAACTCAATTAATACCGCTTCTTCTACTAAATCTGTTAAAGCTTCAATCGCAAAACTACCTTGTATAAAATTTTCGGTTTTTGCAGCACCTAATTCTTTATTGATAATAAGTTGAATGGCCATGGCCCTTCTAACACTCTCCTCTGTAGGTGTTGTAATGGCTTCATCGTATGCGTTGGTATGCAAACTATTGCAGTTGTCATAAATAGCATAGAGCGCTTGAAGCGTTGTTCTGATATCATTAAAATCAATTTCTTGCGCGTGCAAGCTTCTTCCACTTGTTTGAATGTGGTATTTTAATTTTTGAGAACGCTCGTTTCCTTTATATTTTAATTTGATGGCTTTTGCCCAAATTCTGCGGGCCACTCTACCAATCACACTGTATTCGGGATCCATACCATTGCTAAAGAAAAAAGATAAGTTAGGTGCAAAATCATCGATATGCATGCCTCTACTTAAATAATATTCTACATAGGTAAACCCATTGGCTAGTGTGAATGCAAGTTGTGTAATTGGATTGGCACCGGCCTCTGCTATATGGTAGCCACTAATACTTACACTATAAAAATTTTGTACTTTATGCGTGATAAAATAAGACTGCACATCACCCATTAATTTAAGCGCAAACTCGGTAGAAAAAATACAAGTATTTTGAGCCTGATCTTCTTTTAATATATCTGCTTGCACCGTGCCGCGGACACTAGACAATGCTTGTGCTTTTATGGTTGCATATACATCAGCAGGAAGCACTTCCTCGCCACTTAACCCAAGTAATTGAAGACCTAATCCATTATTGCCTTCAGGCAGTTTGCCCCCACTATCTGATACTGCGTAATGTGGAGCGGCCAAAGAACCATATTTTGTTTGTAACGCCTTTTGAACCAGGTGCGCTGCATTGTTAGCAGCGATCCATTTTTCACAGAGTTGATCAATAGCAGCATGCATAAAAAACGCCAAAATAATAGGAGCAGGGCCATTAATAGTCATACTCACCGATGTTTTTGGATCACACAAATCAAAGCCACTGTATAATTTTTTAGCATCATCAATGGTGGCAATGTTAACACCGCTATTCCCAATTTTTCCAAAAATATCTGGGCGTGTTGCAGGATCTTCACCATATAATGTAACACTATCAAATGCAGTAGACAAACGAATCGCTGGTTGATCTACTGATACATAGTGAAACCTTCTATTGGTTCTTTCCGGACAACCTTCACCCGCAAACATTCGGGTAGGATCTTCGCCTTCTCGTTTAAGTTCAAATACACCAGCCGTGAACGGGAATTTTCCGGGCACATTTTCTTGTAACTGCCATTTTAAAATACTACCACTATCGGAGTAAGTAGGCAGCATTACTTTTGCAATTTTACTGCCACTGAGGGATGTTGTTGTAAGTGGAATTGAAATATTTTTATCCCGAATAGTATAAGTTAAAAAATCGGCTGTGTACTTTTCTACAACAGATGGCCACTGATCAATCAATGTTTTACAACTTGCATCTAGCGCAGCTACTATATTTTCTTTTGCTTTTGTAACCTCGTTTAGAGCTATATCATTTTTATGTGCGCTAATTATTTCTAATGTGCCATTTAACTGATATAGTTTTGTTGCAAGTGCTACTTGCTCTAATACCCAAGCATCATAAGACCTATTACTCGCCGCTATTTCAGCGAGGTAGCGTACTTTATTGGCAGGTATAATGGGCGCTTGCTGCGCTACTTTTTTTAAGTCATCGGATACACTATTAACATGAGCGCTTGGTGTAAAAACAATACCTGTTTTAGCGGCTACCGTTTCAAAAATTAAATCTACCAGTTTGTGAATACCAGGGTCATTAAACTGCGCAGCAATAGTGCCAACCACAGGGAGTGTTTCATCTGCGGCATCCCACAATTGATGACTACGTTTGTACTGCTTTCGAACATCATGTAGTGCATCTTTTGCACCAGATTTATCAAACTTGTTCATGCAAATAATATCTGCATAATCAATCATGTTTATTTTTTCTAGCTGTGATGCCGCTCCATATTCTGGTGTCATGGCATACATACTCACCGAACAATAATCAATAATAGATGCATCACTTTGTCCAACACCCGCAGATTCTAAAATAATAAAATCATAACCTGCGGCTTTACAAATATCAATAGCACCTGATACATGTTTACTCAACGCTACATTTTCTGATCTGGTAGCCATACTGCGCATATATGCTCTAGGATGTGCTATGGCGTTCATTCTTATGCGGTCGCCAAGTAGTGCGCCGCCTGTTTTTTTCTTGGATGGATCAACAGAAATAACTGCAATTGTTTTACTAGGAAATAAATACAAGTAACGTCTTACAATTTCATCTGTAATAGAACTTTTACCGGCGCCACCTGTACCCGTAATTCCTAAAACAGGAATCTGAGTAGTAGTTGGTTGCGATTTTATTTCATGATGATCCTGATTTTCTAATTTTGTAATGGCTCTTGCAACATATCTAACATCGATGGGACCACCTAGTGTAAATGGTTTACTAAAATCTCATTTGTCTTCAACTTCAAAATCTGATGTAGCAATTAATTATTTA
>JBEITL010000183.1:0-3427 GCA_040374915.1 Sediminibacterium sp.
CCGTTTAATCAAATTGTACTGGATCCAGATTTAGCAAAAGACGCACCAGTAAACCAGCGTTTTTACACAGGTATGGATTGCTATATTCATTGTATCGAATCATTAGAAGGCACCTACTTAAATGAGTTCAGTAAAAGTTATGGCGAAAAGGCACTGGATCTTTGCAGAAAAGTTTTTGTAGAAAAAAATACTTGGGATGATGAATGTGACGAACAATTAATGATGGCATCATTTGCGGGCGGTATGAGTATCGCGTATAGTCAGGTGGGTGTTGCGCACGCAGTGAGTTATGGATTAAGTTATTTACTTGGCACTAAACATGGTATTGGAAATTGTATTGTGATGAATCATTTAGAGGAATATTATCCAGCAGGTGTTGAAGAATTTAAATTCATGGTTCAAAAAAATAACATTGAAATTCCGGTAGGTATTTGTGCAGGATTATCGGATCAAGATTTTAATACCATGATTGATATTTCATTAAGTTTAAAACCACTTTGGGAAAACGCACTTGGTAAAAACTGGGAAACAATAATGACGCGTCAAAAACTGCGCGCCCTTTACGAAAAGCTGTAAAGCAAACGCTATTACAATAGATTATCAGATAGGGCCGTAATAAGCCCTATCTTTGTTTATAGACACATTAAATAGTTTATTTTGAAGTTTATAGATTTAGGGTTGGATCAGCGGATACTGGATGGTATTGATGCGATGGGATATGAGACGGCAACGCCGGTGCAACAACAGGTAATGGTTCCCATATTAGAAGGAAAAGATATTATTGCTGCTGCGCAAACGGGCACTGGAAAAACGGCTGCATTTTTATTGCCACTATTACATAGATTATTAACCACGCAGCACGACTCACATGATATCAATGCAATGGTTATTGTTCCAACACGTGAGCTTGCCATTCAAATTGCAGAAAGTTTAGAGGGCCTTTCTTATTTTACAGATGTAAGTTCTATTGCCGTTTATGGTGGTGGTGATGGCAGTTCTTTTGCCGCAGAAAAAAAAGCATTAAACACAGGTGTTGATATTGTAGTGTGTACGCCGGGCCGCATGATTGCGCATTTAAACATGGGTTATGTAAAACTTAAAGGCTTAAAATATTTAGTGCTTGATGAGGCAGACCGTATGCTAGACATGGGTTTCAACGATGACATTCAAAAAATAATTTCTTTTTTACCGGCAAAAAGACAAAACCTTTTATTTTCTGCAACCATGCCTGTAAAAATGCGTGACCTTGCTAGAAAAATATTAACGAATCCGGTAGAAATAAATATTGCGATTTCAAAACCACCTGAACAAATTATACAAAAAGCATTTATTGTGTACGAACCACAAAAAGTGCCCATCATAACCGACATGCTTAGCAGCAATGTGTATAAAAATGTAATTGTGTTTTGTTCCAAAAAACAAAACGTAAAACAACTCACTCAGGAATTAAAACGTGCTAAACTTGCTGCCGAAGAAATTCATTCGGATTTGGATCAAAAACAAAGAGAGCAAGTGCTTCAAGATTTTAGAAACCACAAACTTTCTATACTAGTAGCTACCGATATTTTGAGCAGGGGTATTGATATTGAAGAAATTGACCTTGTTATTAATTATGATGTCCCTAACGATGGTGAAGATTATATTCACCGCATTGGCCGTACCGCCCGCGCAGCCACTACTGGAACGGCTTTCACGCTTGTAAGTGAGCAGGAACAATACAAATTTTTAGCCATCGAAGAGCTACTAGGTGCCCCCGTAACAAAGGGCACGGTCCCTCCTGAATTTGGTGATACACCAGCGTATGCACCCAAGCAACGCAGTAGAGGTAATTTTAAGCAAAGACCGGGTACCAAAAAGCGTTAAATAATTTAGCAGATATGCAAAAAACGTTTTAATTTATACTTCAATTAAAACGCTTGCCATGTCTACAAGACGAAACTTTTTACAAAACGCAGGTCTCCTAACGGGAGGCTCTGTACTTGCATCTGCGCTCGGTAATGAGAGCTTTGCTTATTTTAAAAATAGTATCATGCCATCGGACCGTATTAACATTGGTGTGATTGGTTTAAATGGCATGGGATGGGCTAATGCCTCTACTGCCATGCGCCTTCCAGGTGTTGTGATAGCTGCACTTTGTGATATTGACACCACCGTTATTGATGGAAGAATTGCCGAATTAAAATCTAAAAATGTTGATACTTCTAAAATTGCGATCTATTCTGATTATAGAAAATTATTAGAAAACAAAGACATCGACGTTGTTATTATAGGTACGCCTGATCATTGGCATGCACTTCAAATGATTCATGCTTGTCAGGCCGGAAAAGATATTTATGTAGAAAAGCCAGTAGGTAATTCGATTGTGGAGTGTAACGCTATGGTGGCGGCTCAAGAAAAATATGGTAGAGCCGTGCAAGCGGGTCAGTGGCAGCGCAGTCAACAACATTTTGGTGACGCCGTTAATTTTGTACATACCGGAAAATTGGGCGCTATCAGAAATGTAAAAGTTTGGTGCTATTCTCAGTCTACGCCAATGCAGCCGAAGCCTGACGCGCCTATCCCAGCAGGGGTGGATTATAAAACATGGCTTGGTCCAGCTCAATTAAGACCTTATAACCGCAACCGTTTCCATTATTCATTTAGATGGTTTTGGGATTATGCTGGTGGTTTAATGACTGATTGGGGTGTGCATTTATTGGATTACGCTTTATTAGGTATGAAAGAAACAGCGCCTAATACGATATCTGCGGTGGGTGGTAAATACGCTGACCCTAATGCTGCAAGTGAAACGCCAGATATGTTAAACGTGCTCTATGGTTTTGATAAGTTTAGTGTTTCTTGGGAGCAAACAATGGGTATTACCAATGGTAACTACGGAAGAGACCATGGTGTTGCGTTTCAGGGCGACAACGGCACTTTGGTTTTAAATAGAGAAGGTTGGGAAGTGCTCCAAGAATCTAGAAGTGCCAATAAAATTATTGTTCCTCTGAATAGATCGGTAGACAATGGCGTAGAAAAACATTGGATCAACTTTTTAGAAGTTGTAAAATCTCGTGATTTTTCTAAACTACACTGCTCTATTCAGGAAGGTGCAAAAGTGGCTACCATTTGTCAGATGGGTAACATTGCACACCGCAGTGGCAAACAGTTACAGTGGGATCATGCAAAAAAACAATTTACAGACGCAGCCGTTAACGCAAAGTATTTATCGGCTGTGTACCATAATGGATACAGCATTCCAAAAATTTAATTTGATGAAAAAAAATATAGTAGTGTTACTTGGTTTAACACTCTTTGGTGCAAATGTTAGTGCGCAACAAAGTAGAGAAGACAGTTTAAATAGAGAAGCTGCTAAAACTGAAATCTGGGAACCAAAGCCTACAAAAGTGGAACCAGGTAAAACTCCATCAGATGCGCCATCAGATGC
>JBEITL010000156.1:0-4045 GCA_040374915.1 Sediminibacterium sp.
CCAAGTTGTACACTTAAAAGCACCTGACTAAAAACGAGTAAATCATCTACTTTCCCTTCGCCATAAATACCAATAATAAATACTGCAGGACCAATGGCAATAAGGCGTGTAAGTAGGCGGCGCAGCCATGGATTTAAACGAATTTGCAAATAGCCTTCCATCACTATTTGTCCAGCAAGCGTTCCGGTTACTGTAGAACTTTGACCTGCTGCAATAAGGGCGACTGCAAATAATATAGGTGCTAAATGTGTGCCCAGTAAAGGTTGTAATAAACGGTGCGCATCTTCGATACGGGCCACTTCTGTGTTACCGGTTTTAAAAAAAACGGTAGCTGCTAAAACGAGTATGGCCGCATTCACAAAAAACGCAGCGTTAAGCGCTACCAAACTATCAATAAAATTATACTTAAGTGCGCGCTTGATACTTTTAGAATCGGCGCCAATTTTTCTGGTTTGCACCAGTGCCGAATGCAGATATAAATTATGTGGCATTACCGTAGCACCAATAATACCAACGGCAATATACAAAGAGGCGTCTGTTAATGGTGTTGGAATAAAACCAGTGGCTACTTCCGCCAAATTAGGATCTGCAATTAAAATTTCAATGAAAAAAGAAACACCAATCGTAGCAACAAGCGCTAAAATAAATGCTTCCATTTTACGGATGCCATAGCGTTGTAGTAGCAAAAATAAAAAGGTATCTACCACGGTAATGGCCACACCCCAAATGAGTGGAAGCCCCGTTAACAAATGAAGTCCAATGGCCATCCCCACTACTTCTGCTAAATCGGTGGCGGCAATGGCAATTTCAGCTAAAATATACAAGCAAAAATTAACAGCAGCTGGATAGGTTTCTCTATTGGCCTGTGCCAAATCTCTACGGCGCACAATACCCAAACGAGCACTTAAACTTTGGAGCAACAGCGCCATGAAATTACTGAGTAGTAAAACCCAAATAAGTTGGTAACCAAACTGAGCACCACCTTGCAAATCAGTGGCCCAATTACCCGGGTCCATATAACCCACGCTCACCAAATAAGCTGGCCCAAAATAAGCGAGTATCCGGCGCCACCCTTTACGAGGAAGCGTCGTGTCTATCGACTCATGAACTTCGCTTAAAGATTGGTTTTGTGGGGTCATTTATTCTTTGATTTATCGAAACTTTCAAAACAAATTTATGCATTAGTTGGTTCTTAATAACAAAGTTCTATTCCTACTTGAACATTAAGCCGTTATTTTATATAATTTTATAGATATGAAGAAGTTGCTGACTATTTGCCTCCTCACCCTTTTATGGGGCTGTTCCAATAAAGACCTAGATCTTTCAGGAGAAACAAACATCAAACCATCCGATTACGTAACAGCTTTTACCCCTATTAACGGTAATTTCAGTATTTCGGATACCAACTTTATAAAAAAAGCAGATACCATAAAAATTGGCGTTAAAGCACTACTTCAATTTATGCCTGATTCGGCGGTACAACAAATGGTAAAAAACGAAAAAAAAGAAACCATTTATCCAGTGGGCGTGATTGAAAAAGAAACAGAAAAATATTTTTTGATCCTTGTTAAAAGTAAAAAAACGGCGAAGCTTTTTGTATATGTTACCGATCAAAAATTAAAATATTTAGGTAATAAAGAACTACTCAACAACGAAACCAAAGATGCCTATGCGCGCTCTGTGTCTATCAATAAAGAGCCCACTTTTGTCATTAGTAAAGAAACCTATTCAAAAGATAAAGAACTTAAATTTTCTAGATCGGGATGGATATTTAATGCAGGTGCAGGATTTATGATTGTGGTGAATGATAGTAATGAATCACCAGAAAATAACGAAATCATCAATCCAATTGACACATTACCAAGTCTTGCCAAACTGAGTGGCGATTATAAACAAAATGAAAAAAACTACATCTCCATTAGAGATGGAAAAGACGCCAAAACATATTTGTTTTTTATTCATTTTGAAAAAAACAATGCCGATTGCATTGGAGAATTAAAAGGAACACTCACCCTTTCTTCGGCCACTACTGGTCAATTCACACAAAATGGAGACCCTTGCATTATTGATTTTTCATTTTCTGGTAATACCGTAAGGGTAAAAGAGCAAGGAACCTGTGGAAGCCACCGGGGTATTAAATGCTTTTTTGACGACAGTTTTACCCGAAAAAAGCCTTCAAAAAGCAAAAAAAAGCAGAAATAAGGCTGTTTACCCACAATTTAATGTGTACAAAGTACATTTTAAATATTTCCCCTATATTGCGACCCTATTTAAGCACTTAAACTGCCTTTATGTCTTTTACGAATTTTCAATTGCCCTACCAACCTGCCGAAGAATACAGCAAAAAAGCGGCCTATTTCTCAATGGAATTTGCCATTCATCAACCGCTTAAAATATACAGTGGTGGACTTGGCTTTTTAGCAGGCTCGCACCTACGCAGTGCATACGAACTTCGTCAAAACATGATTGGTGTAGGTATCTTATGGAAATATGGCTACTACGATCAGGCCCGTAACCAAGACCAAACCTTGCAGGTAACTTTCATGGAAAAGATGTACAGTTTTTTAGAAGACACTGGCATTAAATTTCAAATTCTAATTCACGAACATCCAGTTTGGGTAAAAGCCTATTACCTCAACCCAGAAACATTTAAAAGTGCACCCTTATTTTTATTAAGTACTGATTTACCTGAAAACGATTATATCTCTCAAACCATTACACACCGCCTTTATGATGCAAACGTTGCTACAAAAGTGGCACAGTTTATTTTACTCGGTGTGGGTGGCGCTAAATTAATTGATGAACTTGGTTTCAATCCTGAAGTGTATCATTTAAATGAAGCACATGGTATTTCTGCTGCCTTTTATTTACTCAATAAATATAAGAGCATAGAAAAAGTAAGAGAGAAACTCGTATTTACAACCCATACCCCCGAAGAAGCGGGTAACGAAAAACATGACATGTATTTGTGTCATAGAATGAGTTATTTCTGCGGCCTTAGCATTGATGAAGTGCGCAAATTAACAGGCATCACCGACGATTTATTCAATCACTCACTAGCTGCACTAAAATTTGCAAGAAAAGCAAATGGCGTATCTGCATTACATGGTCATGTAAGTAGAGAAATGTGGAAACACCATGAAGGCATTTGTCCAATTATCTCTATCACCAATGCACAAAACTGGCAATACTGGGCCGACAAACAGCTCTATAAAGCCATGGACGCCAATGATGATTTTATTTTTGATGACCGCAAAAAGCACCTCAAAAAAAGAGCCTTTGAAATTGTTGCCGATCAAACTGGTAAAAAGTTTGACCCGAATGTATTAACTATTGTTTGGGCACGCAGGTTTGCCGGATACAAACGTGCTAGCATGCTCACTTACGACATGGAGCGTTTTGAAAAATTATTATCGAATAGCAAATACCCGATTCAAATTATTTGGGCCGGTAAACCTTACCCGGTAGACTACCCTGCTATTTCAGAATTTAATGACCTCGTACAAATTAGCAAAAACTATAAAAATGTTGCGGTTTTAATTGGCTACGAATTAGGTTTAAGTAAGCGCCTCAAACAGGCTTCAGATATTTGGCTTAACAACCCGCGCGTTCCGCGCGAAGCATCTGGTACGAGTGGTATGACGGCTGCTATGAATGGCGCTGTTAACTTTTCTACCGATGATGGATGGATCCCTGAATTTATCAACCATGGTAACAATGGTTTTGTAGTTCCAAAAGCCGATTACGAAAACATGCACCAACACGAGCAGGACGATTACGATCTAAACAAGCTCTACGAAATTTTGGAGGAGCAAATTATCCCAATGTATTACGACAACTATGACACCTGGCGCCAAGTGATTCAAAATGGTATGCGTGATGTACAGGTTCAGTTTGATGCCAACCGAATGGCCAAGGAGTACTACGAGCTCATGTACAAATAAGTTTAACTTTTTAGGCCTACTTTTGTTATAGTACAAAAGATGCCCATGCAACACAAAATTGTCATTGCAATTACTGGAGCCAGCGGTTCTATTTATGCCAA
>JBEITL010000051.1:0-7730 GCA_040374915.1 Sediminibacterium sp.
GCAAGTGATTCTTATTGATGCTTTAAAACTTACGGGGCAAAAAGACATTTATGCCAGACTAGAAATGATTCATACCAAAGTGGTTGAACTGATCAAATTATACAAGCCTACTACCTTTGCCATTGAAGCACCCTTTTTTGGTAAGAACGTACAAAGTATGCTCAAATTAGGTAGGGCGCAAGGCGTTGCTATTGCTGCTGCCATGCAAACTGGACTTTCTGTTACAGAGTACGCGCCTAAGAAAGTAAAACAATCCATTACGGGTAATGGTAATGCAAGTAAAGACCAGGTTTGGCAAATGCTTCAACGAACGCTTCAAATAGAAGTAAAGCCGCAATACTTTGATGCCACAGATGCCCTAGCGGTGGCACTTTGTCATTACTATCAAAGCTCATCTCCATTAGCAGCAGTGGGCGGAAAAGGATTTAAAGGATGGGATGATTTTATTGCAAAAAATCCGGGGAAAGTTAAGCTGTAAGCAAAGTGCCTATTTATAAAGCCGCTACAATTTTACTTTGTATGGAAGCTAACAACTCGGGCGTTACCTTTATTTTTTCTTTTGTAAAATTTATATCGTTAGCGCTATTAATTGGCATTAAATGAAGGTGCGCATGCGGCACTTCAAGCCCTACAACACTGATACCACAGCGGTTACAAGGAAATACTTTTTCGATGGCCGCTGCAATTGGTTTTGCAAATACCAATATTTTTTGAAGGTAGTTATCTTCTAAATCAAAAAATTTATCGGTTTCGTTTTTAGGTACAATCAGTACATGCCCTTCAACTAAAGGAAAAACATCTAAAAAAGCATAAAAATATGCGTCTTCTAAAATTTTGTAAGAAGGGATTTCTCCAGCAATGATTTTAGAAAACAAAGTCATACAATACAATTAAACGGTGATGTTATCCACCCTGAATTTTAAAACACCAGCAGGCGTTTGAATCTCTGCAACTTCACCTACTACTTTACCCATCAATCCTTTTCCAATGGGTGAAGTACCCGATATTTTTTGCGCTTTCAAGTCCGCTTCTTTTTCACCTACCAATTGATAGGTAACTGTTTTTTTAGTGGCCATATTGGTAATGGTCACTTTGGTAAGTATGGTTACTTTACTGGTATCAATTGTTTTCGTATCTACAATTTTAGCATTGGCAATCACCCCTTCTAGTTGCTTGATTTTTGCTTCTAGCATACCCTGTGCTTCTTTAGCAGCATCATATTCGGCATTCTCTTTTAAGTCTCCTTTTTCTCTGGCTTCAGCGATTGCTCTAGATGCCGCAGGGCGGTCTATAGATTTCATTTTTTGTAACTCCTCACGCATTTTTTCAAATGTCTCCATCGTTACATACATATTCGTATCACTCATATAGTAGCTTTAAGTTGGATAAAAAAAGACAACGCCACATTTGACTGCAGCGTTGGACGTCAAAAATAATTAATTTAATTAGATTCCAAGCTTGTCTAGTACAATTTTTGCCATTAAATAGAAGGCTTCATGGCTATAACCTGTAATATGGGGGGTAATGATCACATTGGGCTGGTTACAAAGCCAGTTTAACTGTGCTTTTTCAATCTCGGCGTAACTCCCTAGGTTTTCATTTTCTAGTACATCTAAACCAGCTGCCTTTATTTGACCATTTTTTAGGGCAGCAATAATAGCGGCCGTATCTACTATTTTACCCCTACAGGTATTGATAAAATAGGGTGATTTTACAAGGCTAGCAAAAAAAGAAGTGGATGCGTAATGATGTGTCTCAGGGGTTAATGGTAAATGTAAACTCACCACATCGGCGTTTGCACAAAGGGTAGCAAGGTCTACAAATTGAACGTTTTTTACATCCGTTTCCTGCTTGTATTTATCGTGCGCCAAAATTTGTACACCAAAAGATTGAAGCCGACTTGCAAATGCATTTCCGGTATGACCCATGCCAATAATGCCCACTGTTTTTCCAAAAAGTGCATCAGCACGATTAGCATCTCTAATCCACAAGCCGTTTTTTACTTCTGCAAAACTAGCACTCACTTTATTCATGAGATTTAATAAAAGTGCCATCGTATGTTCCCCTACAGCTCCCGCATTTCCTTCTGGGCTACTTACGCAAATAATATTTTTAGACGCCGCAAAATGAGTATCGATTAATTCCATGCCACTTCCAAGACGCGCTATCCATTTTAGAGAGACTGCTTTTTCAAGTATAGCCTGATCAATTTTAATGCGCGTACTAACCACTAGTCCTGTAGCTCCCCCAATATTATCCGCCAGCGCATCATAGGTAATTGTTTCCGACAACACTACTTCAAAACCTTTGTCCTGCAGGCGTTTGGTTAAATAAGGGTGAGCTGGTGCGGTAATAATTACAATAGGTTTCACAAGTTAAATTTATTTCATTTTAAATGTGAGTGCTGCAAAATCTGCAACACTTAATTGTTCGGGACGTTTGGTAAATATATCTTCTTGTAATGTTTCGGGGGTAAACATTCCTTTTAAAGGATTACGCAACATTTTTCGGCGCTGTCCAAAAGCAGCTTTTACAACAGCGATAAATGATTTTTCTGATTTCATCGTAACCACATCAGTTCTTCGTGTTAATTGAATAACACCACTATCAACTTTAGGTGGCGGATTAAATGCTGTGGGCGGAACGTCAAATAAATATTCGGCAGTATAATATGCTTGTACCAGCACGCTTAAGATTCCATAGTCTTTATTTCCTGGACCAGATACGATACGCTTGGCTACTTCTTTTTGAAACATCCCAATCATAACAGGCACCTGGTCTTTCCATTCAAGCACACGAAATAAAATTTGTGAAGAAATATTATAAGGAAAATTTCCAACCACGGTAAAAGGCGCTGTAAATGGCGCGGCACAATCTAAAATACTTTCATGTATAATTTTCCCGCGAATAGCTGGATACGTTTTTTCTAGATACGCTACTTTTTCATCATCCAATTCTACCGCTTTAAAGTCAACTGCAGGAATTTGGAGCATATATTTTGTAATAGCACCTGCACCGGGCCCTACTTCTACTAGTCTTTCACAAGCAGGTATTGCATCAACAATCGCATGACATATTTTATCATCATGCAAGAAGTGCTGACCCAGCGATTTTTTGAGTGTATATTCCACTTTACAAAAGTAAGCATTTCTAGTGCCTAAGCATGCGTTGGACTATGAATAACCATTACCGCATAAACATGGGATTATTGGGTCAATAATCGTAATTTTATAGTCTAAATTAGCAGAGATGAGCACAGAGACGCAAAAACCAATCATAGGATTTTCATGTGGCGACCTAAATGGCATTGGATTAGAAATTATCCTTAAAACGCTTTCAGATAGCCGTATACTTGATTTTTGTACCCCTGTTATTTTTGCGAACAGTAAAAGTGTCAATTTTTACAGAAAAAGCCTTCCTGAATCCAACTTTAGTTACGCTAGCGGTAGAGATTTTACAAAACTAAATCCCAAACAAGTAAATATTTATGCTTGCTGGGAAGAAGAAGTGGTGATAACACCAGGTCAATTAAATGAGATAGGTGGAAAATATGGACGCCTATCTTTAGAAGCAGCCGGTCAGGCATTAAAGGAAGGTCATATTGACGGGCTTGTAACAGCACCTATTCATAAAAAAAATATTCAATCGGAGACGTTTAATTTTAGTGGACATACCCCTTATCTAAAAAGCCTGTTTGGGGTAAAGGACGTATTAATGTTTATGGTTGCGGAAAATTTACGCATTGGACTTCTCACCGAGCATGTTACTATTTCCGAAGTCAATAAATATATTACAGTGGAAGGCATCATGAGTAAACTAAAAATGATGCATACCAGTTTACAACAAGATTTTAGTATTGATAAACCAAAAATTGCAGTACTAGGGCTTAACCCACACGCTGGCGATGAAGGCCTTATTGGCAAAGAAGAACTTGAAATTATTAAACCAGCTATTGCAGAAGCACGTAAAAATAACATACTTGCATTTGGACCTTATAGCGCCGACGCATTTTTTGCAAGAGGGCAATATGAAAAATTTGATGCCGTACTTGCCATGTACCACGACCAGGGTTTAATACCCTTTAAATCGCTAGCCATTGGCGAAGGCGTTAACTTTACGGCTGGACTTTCTGCAGTAAGAACCAGCCCAGACCATGGTACCGCTTTTGATATTGCTGGCAAAGGCATTGCTGATCATAGCTCTTTTGTGGCTGCCACTTTTGAGTGCATTGAAATTATAAGAATCAGAAAAGGCTACAAAGAAATGCGCATCAATCCACTCCGTAAAAGAAGTGCGCGTATGCTTGCTAGCGCCGTAGATGAAAGAATTGAAGAACAATAATCTAATTGAAAATAGCAGCCGGAATTCCTTTATTTACGATATAGTTTTTGTAACTAATTTCTACACGCCCTTTTTTATTTTTTAATTGCTGTGCTGCAGAAAGCGGCTTACTATCATCTTCGAATTCTAGCGTAATACCCTTAGGTAATTTATAGTTTTTAGTATTGAATTCGAATACCACTTTATCCGGCAAGCCAACATTACTATAGGCGCCATAATTCATAAGCATGGTATACGTTCCATTTTCTTTGGTGGTGGTAATAGCTTTTTCAATTAAACTTTCTTTTTCATTGATATAAAGTGTAGTAATCACTACATCACTTGCTTCTTCGTTGGGAAGTAGCTTTACAACCCTTAGCTTTTTAGCGCCTAACGCTTGTACGCCCGCATCGATGGTGGAATAATTTGACGAAGCAATCAATGAACTTAAATTAACAGAAAGCCCTCCTTTTGGAAGCAATGAAATACCGCCCTCCTTTTTAATTTTAAATAAATTAGGCTTCTTGAAATAAATTTTAATTTTACCAATTGGCGCTTTTATAAATGCAATATCCGTTTTCATGACACCAGTTGCTTCGTAGTTATCTACAAGCTCTAGCTTGGTCTTTACTTTTTTTATAAGCTGCGCTGCATCCTGCGCCATAGCAAGCGATGCACAAAAAACATACAATACAAACAAACAACACTTTTTCATACACGAATATTAACTAAGGATATCTTTTTTTCTAAACACGAGTAAAGTAGCAACAAAAAATCCAATGGTATGTGCTAAAAGTACTAGCGATGCTTTAATAATTTTTTCCGGATTTTGTATGCTTCCAATAATGGCTTCATTGGAGGCGTTTACTTTAATATCAAAAAACTCTTTCCAGCCAATCATATGGGTCGTAAATAAATATGGCTTGATCAAATTAAAAATTGGAATATTAAGGGTGCTTAAAATGGTAAAAAATACAATCACACTCATGGTAGCCACAATGGGCCCAATAGAATTTTCTGCAAATACAGATAAAAAGAAACCCAAAGATGCAACGGTGGTCATGGCAAGTGCTGCAAAACCAAAAGCGCCAATATAACGCCAAAAAACATCCGACTCCTTTAACAAAACCACATAGCTCGTTTTTAATAAAAACATATCATCAGTGCCAAATAAAAGCATACTTCCAAAAAGCGCCAAAATTGCAAGCCAAACCAGCAACATTAACGTATATATAATAGCAGCAATAAATTTTGCGAGTAATAAAGTAGTTCGGCTATATGGTTTAATCAACAATAAACGCAGCGTGCCCATATTGGCTTCGCCAGAAATCATATCGGCGGCAATGAGTGCAATTAAAAGTGGCACATGCACAAGCAGTAACTGAAGCATCACATAACAAACCAAATAACCATTTAAAATTTTACCGTCAATTTCAAGCGAACTGCTCAAATCGTTTAGCATAAAATCGAGGTAACTTTTTCCATCTATTTTAAGTCCAAACTGAATGATGCCAATAAGTGCAGCCACAGCTCCAAAAGCAATATAGGTTCTAGGTCTTTTAAATATTTTATACAACTCTACTTGAACGAGACTAAACATATTATTGAGTTGAAGTGATTTGTAAAAAATAATCTTCTAGAGAATGCATGGGCTTTACAGACAATACACCAATGCCAAGTTCAACTAAGTTTTGGTGTAAAGAAGGAAGTTGTTTTTCATCGAGCTGCATGATCACCTGTTTGCTATTACAGCGATCAACAAGTATTTGACTCGACCAACTGGTTTGCAGGAGCTTTTGTAAAGCCTGCTCATTATGGAGGGTATTAATTTCAACTACTGTCTTACTCGTGTCAAATAAATCTTTACTATCACCCTCTACTAATTTGCAACCTTTATCTATAATGATGAGCCTTGTAGCTACTTGCTCTATTTCTGATAATAAGTGAGAAGATACGAGTACCGTTTTCCCTTGCGCTCTACTTAAATTGAGAATTAAATTTCTAATATCTGCAATACCTTGTGGATCTAAGCCATTGGTAGGTTCATCTAAAAGTATTAACTCTGGATCATTCACCATCGCCATGGCAATCGCTAGTCGTTGCTTCATCCCTTGCGAAAAAGTCCGAACCAAATCATTTGCTCTTGCTACTAAGCCTACAACATCGAGTTCGTGTAGTAGTTGTTTTTTGGTTTTTGAGACGCCACTTAAAGCTGAAAATATTTTTAAGTTTTGAAATGCTGTTAAGTATTCATACATAGCAGGCTTTTCAATAACGGCACCCACTTTTTTCATAATAGCTGAGCGGTTAGTAGCTAAGGGTAAACCAAAAATTTCGATATGCCCAGCGGTTGGCTCTATTAATGAAAGCAGCATACGTATCGTCGTACTTTTACCCGCACCATTTTGACCTAAAAAGCCATACACATCGCCTTTATTTACAGAAAATGATAAATCATTGACTGCTGTAAATTGATGCCCAAATTTTTTAGTGAGGCCCTGTACTTGAATTACTGAAGACATACTATTATAACAAACAAGTAACCAAGATGTTCGCAAATAAAAAAGCCCCCGCAAATGCAGAGGCTTTTTAAAATATAGACAGTGCTATTATTTGTATTGAGGCATTAAACCTTTAGCTAATTCAACCATTTTGTTAAGGCCATCTTCAGGTAAATCTCCTTTTTTGAAAGCAGCTAAAACCTCTGGTAATTTGTTTTCCATTTCCATTAAGAAATGAGCTTCAAATTCTTTTACATTTTTAACAGCTACTTCACGAAGTAAACCTTGTGTACCTAAGTAAATGATCGCAACTTGCTTTTCTACGGTAAACGGTGTGTACTGCGCTTGCTTTAAGATTTCTACGTTACGTGCACCTTTGTCAATTACAGATTTAGTAGCAGCATCTAGGTCTCCACCAAATTTAGAGAAGGCTTCTAACTCACGGTATAAAGCTTGGTCTAATTTAAGGGTACCTGCCACTTTTTTCATTGACTTAATTTGTGCGTTACCACCCACACGACTTACAGAGATACCTACGTTAATCGCTGGACGAATTCCCGCGTTAAACAAGTTACCTTCTAAGAAAATCTGACCATCTGTAATGGAGATTACGTTGGTAGGAATATATGCAGAAACGTCACCCGCTTGTGTTTCGATAATTGGAAGTGCAGTTAAAGAACCACCACCTTTTACCAAATGCTTGATAGAAGCAGGTAAGTCGTTCATGTTTTTAGCAACTTCATCGTTTGCAATAACTTTTGCAGCACGCTCTAATAAACGGCTATGCAAATAGAATACGTCACCAGGATATGCTTCACGTCCAGGAGGTCTTCTTAAAAGTAATGATACCTCACGGTAAGCAACTGCTTGCTTAGATAAGTCATCAAATACAATTAAAGCAGGTCTACC
>JBEITL010000076.1:0-6391 GCA_040374915.1 Sediminibacterium sp.
GCCATTTTAGCCGATTTTTCTATCATCGCTAAATCCCAACTGGCAGATAGTGCGAGTGGAATTGGGAAAGCAGTTTTATATCCATGGATAATATCTGAACCAAATAACATGGGAATACGCAGCCTCGATTCACGCACTGCCATTTCCTGAACTTTTTTAATTTTTTCAAGACCTGCAATACCAAACATGCCGCCCACTAAACCTCTTTTTATTTTTCCTTCTACATCATTGCTTACAACGGTACCTGTAACAGACCCATCACCCGGAATAATCAAATTTAATTGACCCAATTTTTCTTGAAGGGTCATTTTAGCCATTAGAGACCCAACGAACTGTGCTTTTGTTTGCTTTTGTGCAAAGCAAGGGGTAACAGCTAACAAAAAAATGAAAAGCGAAAACTTAGGTACAGAAATGAAACGCATAAAGTCATTATTATTTAACAATATTAAGAACCTTTAACGATAATTAAGTCAAATACCCGCTTAACTTTACGCAAAACACTGGAATGAAATTTTTTATAATATCTCTATTCTATTTTATCCTTTTGCATACAAATGTACAGGGTCAAACATCAGCCGCATATACCGCTTCGATTAAGCATTTTGACAGTTTACGTTTCAAAGCTTTAACGGAACAAAATGGATGGCTCAATTTAGCAGGCCTCTTCTGGCTAAAGCCAGGTGATAATAGTTTTGGAAGTGCAGCAAATAACACACTTGTGTTTAAGCATAAAAACATGCCAGCATTACTTGGAAAGTTTAAAGTAGTAGGAAGCAGGGTAAGCTTTGAATTTGAAAAAGCAGTTAGTAAATTCTCAAAAGTTTATTCGGAAGAGATTGTACTTTATGATGCCCCTAGCAAAAGGGATACGACCATCGTATTTAATCAGTTTATGTGGAGTATTATTATTCGTGAAGATAAAATTGGAGTACGTTTTAGAGATTTAAAAAATCCAGCACTGGCAGCTTTTAAAGGCAATAAAAGATTTACCATTAATGAAACATGGAATTTACCAGCAAAATTATTACCGCCTAACGCAAGTGGCCTATTTATCACCAATGTATTAGGACAAACCACTGCGCAGGATTATGCGGGTAAAATAAGTTTTGACTACCAAGGAAAAAATTATGTACTTGACGCTATTAGCGAAGGCCCTGGCGATTTGTTTGTGATTTTTTGTGATGCTACAAACGGCATTAATACCTACCATACGGGAAGATACATGTATGTGCCTAGGCCAGATAGTAATGGTAATACCTTTATTGATTTTAATAAAGCATTTAACCCACCTTGTGCTTATACACCTTTTGCAACCTGCCCCATTCCTCCGAGGCAAAACATACTACCATTTAAGGTTACGGCGGGCGAACTATCAGATAAACACAAATAGTACTTTCAAATACATGCATAAAAAAAGGGCGAACCACGGTTCGCCCTTTTTTACAAAAACTATGCTATTACTTTTTAGTAAATGAATAGGTATAATATCCACCATTAGAAAGGTTAAGTACAACATCGTATGTGCCTGCCTTAAATGAAAGGTTATCTCCATTGAATTCAAGTACACCATCTCCACCACTATCACCAAGGTTTACATCCCAAGAGCTGTTAAATCTAAACTTAAGTTCAGAATCAGCAGCAAGTGTGAAAGTAGTTTTCCAAACCTTAGCACCACTATCGTAAGTAAGCGCTACGTCAGGATTTCCACCCCATCCACTAAATCCACCAACGATACCAACACCAGTTACTAAGTATCTAGACCAAGTACTATTTTTAGTATTGGCTCTTACTAAATAGTAACCACCTGCTGCAACGCTAAGGTTACCACCGCTTGTGCTAATGGTTGTAGCTGTTCCACCATAGTTATTACCATTCCAATCTGGTTGGCTAGTAAATTTAAATTCTGAACCAGAAGTACCAAAGTCTACAAAACCGTGGAAGTCTTCGTCATTTTTAATAGAGCCTAGTGAAGGTGCTTTATCTGGAGACCAACCTTGGTAACCACCCGCTACAAATAGCATTCCAAAAGGAACAGCAGTAACAGTAAATTTACCACGTTGGAAATCAAAACGAATTTTATACATACCAGTCTTTGAAGGACCAGGGAAGTTATCGTTGAAGTTGAAACCAAAATCACCACCTAAGTTTAAATCAGTTAATGAGTTGTTTGCAACTGCGTATTTATTACCCCAATCACCATTTACTGGTAATGCTAAATACTGCTGACCACCTTTTAAGTAAAAAGTGCCCTCGTATGTAACAGAGTCTACTCTTTTAAATTCTTGAGTAGGCACAGGTACTGGATTATTCCAACCACCAATGGTTGCAGCACCCACTAAAAATAATCTTTTAGAAGTTGGTGGTTGCACTTTTGGAGGAATTACATATGGAGTTGCAGTTAGCGTTAACACATTAGACGTTAATTGCTCGTTGTTGTTTCCATAAGAAGAAATAATACGTGCATCAATTTTGTACGCTACATTATAGCTAAAGCCAAACCCAAGTAATACTGCGTTTAGTTCTTTACCAGTGAATGCATAACTCATTCTACCATTTAATACGATAGAAGCAGCTTTAGAAAAGCTTCTTCCTGAAGAATCGATTTGTAAAATGTATTTAACCGTATTATCATTTGTAGCGTATTGTGGGTTGGTCCAAGAGAACAACACCGCAGTACTTAATGAATCTGCTGTTTTAGTAGCAATTGTTGTTGTAGAAGCTTGTAATACAACACTCTTTCCTGGCTCGTACACAGTAAGAGGTGCCACTTTTTCACAAGACCAAAGTGCAACTGCAAATGTGGCTGTAAAAAGCAATGTTTTTAAAATTTGTTTCATTGTTTACTATTTTAGTTGTTGTTCTTATTGTTTGGTTACAGTATAGGTTCCCGCTTGGAAATCCACTGAAATTTTATAATTACCCGGAGTAGACGGGCCATCAAATCCTGGATCCGCATCTTTCTTTTCTAGTGTACCAGAAAACGCATCGCCGGCTAGTTTTTTGTATTGAGTACCCCAAACACCATTTTCTTGAATCATCTTATAGTTTCCGCCGCCTACAAAAGCAACAACACCTTCGTATAAAGTTTCAGAAACTTTAGCCAAACGCTGTGAAGTAACAAAAGGAGCACCAAGTGGGTTAGACCAACCAGAAGCAAATGCATTACCAGTTACCCATAATGTTCCCGCAGTTGGAACTGCAACTTTTGGTGGTGGTGCATATGGTAACACTTTAAATGCTAACACGTTTGAAATTAACTCGGTTGGCGCAGCACCTAAAGTAGCGATAATGCGTACTTCAATTCTTGCAACTCTTCCTGGCTTTACATTCAAATCAGAAATAGCAATATTAAACGCCTTTTGCGTATACGATACAGACAAGTCTTTACTAATAGATATAGACTTTTTTCTAGCGCCTTTAAAATTAGCACCAGCAGTATCAATTTCTAAAGTGTAATTAACGTTTTGAGAACTTCCACCAGAAGCAAATTTATAATTAGGATTGGTCCAATTAAAGGTTACACCTAAATTTTCTTCTGTTAAAAAGTTTAGTGCAATGCTATCTCTTGAAGTAGCAGAAAGCACAGGAGCCGTACCGCTAATGTAAGTATCTTTTGCCTCGTCTTTTTCACAAGCAGCAAAGAATACGATCGCAAGGCTCACGTAAACTAGTGATTGAATTATTTTTTTCATACAATTTATTTTAAATGTTTCAGACAGTATTAATAACCTGCGTTTTGAACTAAATTAGGATTAGATGAAATGTCTGCAGAAGGAATTGGATACAATCTTCTGAATGCATCTACATTGGTTCCACCTCTAACTCCACCTTTCCAAGGCCATAGATAAGAAGATTCTACAAATCTATTGTAACGGATAAGGTCTGATCTTCTAAATCCTTCCCAATATAATTCTCTTGCACGCTCGTCTAAAATAAAATCTAAATTTAATTGAGATGAAGTAATAGTGCTTGCACCAGCTCTTGTTCTTAAAGCGTTTACATAGCTTAAAGCAGCTCCTGCATCACCAGTTCCACCTCTTAATACCGCTTCCGCGTATACTAGGTTCATTTCTGCAGAACGGAAAATAGGGAAATCAATATCTACCCAAGTTAAATTTTTACCTGGTGTACCATTCATATTGATGTTTCTAAATTTAGTGATCGCATAGCCATCTGTAAATTTAGTTAAGTCACTAATATCTGCAGATTGACCAGTGGTATAAAACTGTGAACGCTTATCGGCAGTACCTGTTAAGTCAGGGAACTTGCTAGATAAACCAGTAGTAGTTCTTAAACCACCCCATCCACCATCAACACCAAATTGAGCAGCAACCATGCTACCACCAACAGGTGCGTGTGTTAAGAAGGTAGTACCACCCCAGTTTTGTGTTTTTAAACCATCATAGTTAATGGTTAAAATAAACTCAGAAGTATTTACATTGTTATCTGCACGCATTAACTTAGTATAATCGGTAATTAAAGAATAACCGGCGTCTAATACTCTTTTTGCGTAGGTAGCAGCATCTGTATTTCTAGCAGTACCTGTATACACTTGCGCATTTAAGTATAAACGAGCAAGTAATGCCCATGCTGCAGCTTTATCTGCACGACCATATTCATTTTTACGCGCATCAACCAAGGTTGATTCAATCGCTTTAAGTTCTGTTTCGATATAAGAAAAGATTTCACCACGTGTTCTCTGCTTTGGCAATACAGAACCTAACGCTTCTGCATCCGTAACAAAAGGAATATTACCAAATAAATCCATTAAGATTGAATATTGGTAAGCACGTAAAAATCTTGCTTCTGCTCTGTATTTTTTAATGGCTTCAGCATCCACACCCGTAATTCCTTTTGACGCAACAGTTGCATCAGCAGATTGACGAATGAAATCGTTTGCTAAAGTGATTTGATAGTAACAACGGTAGTAAAGACCAGTAAGCATTGGATTGCTCGCAGACCAGTTCATGTTGTGGAAATCTTGAATACCTGGATCTCCCCAAGAAACAACAGCTTCATCGGTACTTAATTCTTGTGCTTTCCAATACAAGCGTAAGAAATCAGAAGTACCTTCATCGATACCTTGAATATCTCCGTTACCTGCAGGTCCAGCATTACCTGTTAAAGCATAGCTCGCATATACTTTTGCGAAAGCTTGCCTATAACCATTTGCGTCGGCATAAACAGTTGCTGATGTAACATCGTTCGTAGGTAACAAATCTAAAGTTTTGTTACAAGATGCCAATACAACAATCGCTCCAACTGTGGCTATGATTTGTTTGTATAGATTATTTTTCATTGTTATATTTTTTTGTACTATTGATTGAATTAGAAATCAAGATTTATACCCAATACAATGGTTCTTGGACGAGGGTAAAAATTATTATCAATACCACCGTTCATTTCAGGATCTAAACCAGTGTACTTTGTAATAGTTAATACATTTTGTACAGTTGCATTGATGCGTAAAGAAGCTTTATTGCTAAATACTTTACCAACATTGTAACCTAAGTTAATGTTGTCAATACGTAAGAAAGATGCGTTTTGTACATAGTAATCAGATAAGTAATAGTTAGAACCATTACCACTAAATCCTGATTTCAAATAATCTCTAGAACCGTTATTGATATAACCAATTGGGTTTAAGATATTTCTTAAAGTACCAGAACTAGAAGCGATGTTATTGTACAAGTAGTTACCAATGTTAGCACGCATTACGATACCAGCATTCCACTTCTTGTGCGTAACACTTGAACTTAAACCAAAAAACATTTGAGGATCTATACCTTTATACTGATATAAATCTCTTTCGTTGATCACGCCATCTCTGTTTAAGTCTGCGTATAAACCATCGATAGGCTTATCGTTGGCATCATATACTTGCTTGTAAACAAAGAACGCGCCTCTTTGGTATCCTACAGAATGAATTAAGATAGAGTTACCTGTACCACCACTAATACCACCAAAACGAGCACCTGCATAAGAAGGATCGTCAGAGATCGTTAATTTAGTGATTCTGTTTTGGTTATAAGTTGCGTTGAACGCGATATCCCAAGTTGTGTTTTTATTACGGATAGGTTGGATATTTAAAGTAAATTCAATACCCTTATTTTCCATTGTACCTACGTTTGCAACAATCTTATTGCTAAAGTTAGTACCAGCTGGCTGGTTTACTTCATTTAACAAATCAGAAGTTTCTCTTTTATAGGCTTCAATGGTACCAGTAATTCTATTATCAGCAAAACCAAAATCTAATGCTAAGTTGGTAGTTGCTGTTTGCTCCCACTTACGGTTAAAATAATAACCATTAGGGCGAGAAATTTGTGTGAATGTGTTACCAAATTGGTACTGAGCAGTATTTGAACCTAGGTTGTAATAAGAGATATAGTCA
>JBEITL010000026.1:0-9573 GCA_040374915.1 Sediminibacterium sp.
GTGTGCTCGGTAACGCTCACAAGTTTTGACGTGTAAGTGTTTCCTAAAATTTGAACAATGCGCTGTTTGATATTTCCGGGCGCTAAATGAAAAACTTCTTGACCATTACTGGTTAAAGTAAACAAGCGGTCGGGGTGGGCCATGGCCACTCTAATAAATTCATCAATAATATGCTTGAGTTCAGCGGCATTGCTTTTTAAAAAGTTGCGTCGCGCTGGCACATTAAAAAATAAATTTTTCATGGAAATATTAGTACCCACAGGACAACTACACGCTTCCTGTTTTTGAACGGCACTATTTTCTATATCTACACTTGTTCCTAATTCGTCTTCTGCTCTTTTTGTTTTGATGGTTACCTGGGCAACAGCTGCAATGGACGCCAATGCTTCACCTCTAAACCCCATGGTTTTAATGGCAAATAAATCTTCAATGGCTTTTATTTTACTGGTGGCATGGCGCTGAAAAGCCAGGGCTGCATCCGCCTCACTCATTCCCTTTCCATTATCAATTACTTGTATGAGTGCTTTTCCCGCATCTGATACAATGAGTTGAATAGAAGTCGCCCCCGCATCTACTGCGTTTTCTAATAGTTCCTTAACGGCACTGGCTGGGCGCTGAATCACCTCACCAGCGGCTATCTGGTTTGCGATGTTATCGGGCAGTACATGAATAATATTAGCCAAGCGGTCCTATTTTTTACGGGTCGACAAAAATAGCATAAAGAGGGGCAGCTTTGCAAACTTTTACCATTTTTGAAACAATTTAGCAGCTACTTTTGTGCCTTAAACCCAATGATTATGACTTTAAGCGCTGATATACAAAAAATACCACGTACCTATATGCCAGTTGGCTTTGAGCTCACCAACTGGGAAAGCCTCGAGCCGTTTTTTAAGGAATTGGTGGACAGGCCCCTTGGTTCTTTACAAGATTTAGAGCAGTGGTTAAAAGACATGAGTGAAGTGGAAGCGGTTATCAGTGAAGACGCTTGCTGGCGACAAATTAAAATGACCTGCGATACCACCAACCCAGCACTTGAAGAAGCCTTCAATTATTTTTGCCTCGAAATTCAGCCAAAAATGCAGCCTTTTGCGGATCAACTCAATAAAAAATTTATTGATTGCCCTTATACTGCTTCACTGGATAAAGACACTTATTATACTTATATCAGAAGCGTAAAAAAGAATATTGAATTATTTAGAGAAGCCAATATTCCACTGCAAGCCGAGTTGAGTGTGATGCAACAACAGTACGGTACCATTGCTGGAAAAATGACCGTTGAAGTTGAAGGAAAAGAATACACACTGCAGCAAGCTGCTAAATTTTTAGAACATGAAGACCGCGCTGTTAGAGAATCGGTGTATAAAAAAATTCAGGATCGAAGACTTGTCGATAAAGATGCGATGCACGATTTGTATTCGTCCCTCATTCAAAAAAGACACCAAGTTGCCGTCAATGCAGGCTTTGCAAATTACCGAGATTACAAGTTTGTAGAACTTGGCAGGTTTGATTATACCAAAGAAGATTGTTTTCAATTTCATGAAGCAGTTAAACTGCATGTGCTTCCACTTATCGAAAAAATATATGCACATAAAAAACAAAAATTAGGACTTGATGTTTTGAGGCCATGGGATACAGAAGCAGAGCCAGCAGGGGTTTTGCCACTTAAGCCTTTTACCAGTGGGCAAGATTTGTATGAAAAAACGGTAAAATGTTTTGAACAACTCGATCCATTTTTTGCAGCATGTCTTCGTAAAATGAATGAGCTCAAACATTTCGATTTAGAAAGCCGTAAAGGAAAAGCACCGGGTGGATATAACTGTCCATTAGCAGAATCTGGCGCGCCATTTATTTTTATGAATGCTGCTTCACAAATGAGTGATGTAACAACCATGGTGCACGAAGGTGGCCATGCGGTGCATTCATTTTTAGCGCATCATTTAGAGCTCAGTGCATTTAAAGAATACCCTATGGAAATAGCGGAAGTAGCTAGTATGGCTATGGAATTATTTTCTATGAATCACTGGCAGGCATTTTTTGATAACAACGCCGATTTAAAACGTGCACGTGAACATCAACTAGAAAGAACCATTACCATATTCCCGTGGATTGCTATTATTGATAAGTTTCAGCACTGGGTGTATGAGAATCCTGCGCATACAGTAGCAGAAAGAACAGCAACATGGACGGCTATTTTAAAAGAATTTTCTACCAACAGTATCGACTATACTGGGCTGGATGCCTACCGTGAAATTGGCTGGCAGCGACAGTTACACCTGTTTGAAGTGCCTTTTTACTATATCGAATATGGCATTGCGCAACTAGGTGCTATTGGACTTTGGATGCAGTACCAGCAAAATCCAAAACAAGCACTTCAAAATTATATCAAAGCTTTATCGTTAGGGGGTACAAAAACATTGCCTGAACTCTATAAAGCGGCTGGCCTAGAGTTTAATTTGTCGCCAGATTATATTAAAACTTTAATGGAGTTTACGGCTAAAGAAATGTAAGCGCATTACATTCTACAAAATCGGCTGTATAATTTTTCGTACTCCGGAATAATTTTACTGATATCAAATAAACAGGCCTGCTCATAAGCGGCCTGTTTCATTTGCATGAGTTTGTTTTCGTCAGATAAAAGGGATATGGCGTAACCACTCATGGCTGCAACATCTCCTACAGGCGCCATATAACCGGTCTCGCCCTGAATATTAATTTCGTGTAAACCTCCAGCATCGGAACTAATAACAACTGCGCGAGCAGCCATTGCTTCAAGTGCAGCTAAACCAAAACTCTCATATTCGGAAGGGAGTAAAAATACATCAGTGATTGCTAAAATATCTTCAATTTGTTCTTGCTTGCCTAAAAAACGTACATGTTCTTCGATACCTAGGGTACGCGCTAACGCTTCTGTAGCGTGGCGTTCAGGACCATCGCCTACCATTAATAATTTAGTAGGAATCTCTTTAATGATATTTGCAAATATGTGCACTACATCATCTACTCTTTTTACTTTTCTAAAATTAGATGCATGCGTAATTATTTTTTCGTTGTTAGGGGCAATTACTTTTTTAAATGCTTCACTTGGTTTTTTATCAAAACGTGCTACATCTACGAAATTATAAATCACTTCAATTTCTTTAGTGATTTTAAATGTTTGATACGTAATGTCTCTTAAATTATTGGACACTGCTGTAATTGCATCACTCTCATTGATAGAAAAAGTAACAACGGGCTCGTAGGTTTTATCTCTTCCAACTAAGGTGATATCGGTGCCGTGAAGTGTTGTGATAACTGGTATATCTCTATTTATTTTTTGCTTTACAATTTGCTTGGCCATATAAGCAGCAGATGCGTGTGGTATGGCATAGTGTACGTGCAATAAATCTAGGTCGTGGTTAATAATTACATCTACCATGGCAGAAGCAAGTGCTACCTCGTAAGGGGGATAATCAAAAAGTGGATAGGTAGGCACCCTTACTTCATGATAAAAAATATTGGCGTTAAACTCATTGAGTCTTACAGGTTGTTGGTAAGTAATAAAATGTACCTGATGTCCTTTATCGGCCAAGGCTTTTCCAAGTTCGGTGGCCAAAACACCGCTTCCACCAAAAGTGGGGTAACAAACAATCCCTATACGCATATTATGTTTAATGGGCTCTAAAACTGACCATTTCCTATGCAAGTAACAATTATTTTGGCATTCTGTTTATTTAATAGCTACTTGGGGGTTAAGATTCCTAGAAATTGTTAACTTGAGGCTTATGAAAACGATGATCCACCTTCTATTACTACTGCCTTTTTTTGCTTTAAGTCAGGCTACTGAGCCGACTAATGCAGATGCTGTATTTATAAAAAAATTATCTGATGAAATCTTAACAAATGGTAAGGCCTACGACTTACTATATGAGTTGACCAAAAAAGTAGGGGGTAGAATTGCTGGTTCTCCAGCCATGTATAAGGCAGAAGATTGGGGCGTAAATACGTTTGGGCAACTTGGTGCACCTGCAGTAAGTAAACAAGCTTGTATGGTGCCAAGATGGGTGCGTGGTGCCGGTGATTTTGCTAAAATCACGCATATTGATGGCAAAAAACAAACAAAGGCATTAGATGTATTGGCACTTGGAAATTCATTAGGAGATGGTAAAAAAGTGGAAGCGTCGCTACTTGCAGTGCAAAATTTTGAGGAGTTAGAAAAACGAAAAGATGAAGTAAAAGGCAAAATTGTTTATTTCAATAATAGTTTTGACGCCACTATTGTAAAAACATTTGAAGCCTATGGTAAAGCTGGACAATATAGAAGAAATGGTGCTAGCCAAGCTGCAAAATATGGAGCGGTAGGTTGTATTATCCGTTCGCTCACTAGTTCTACTGCTAATGATCCGCATACAGGCGGGATGGCTTATAATGATTCTTTTCCAAAAATTCCGGCTCAGGCAGTGGGTCCTCGCGACGCCGATTATTTATGGTCACTTGCTAAACAATCAAGTACTGTAAAAATTAAAATGGCAACACATGGTCAATTTTTACCGGACACAACAGGACATAATATTATCGCTGAAATAAAAGGATCGCAATTTCCTGATGAAATAATTACCCTTGGTGGACATTTGGATAGTTGGGATGTGAATGAAGGCGCACATGATGATGGTGCAGGTGTGGTGCATACTATGGAAGTGATGCGGGCCTTTTTAGCTTTAGGATATCAACCAAAACGCACTATACGTTTTGTATTATTTGCCAATGAAGAAAACGGATTAAGGGGTGGAACTGCTTATGCTGCTGCTGCAAAAGAAAAAAATGAAAAACACATTTTTGCTTTAGAGAGTGATGAAGGGGGCTTTACACCAAGAGGCTTTAGTTTTACTGCTGCACCAGAAAAAGTTGAGGCAGCAAAACGCTGGTTGCCACTTTTAAAACCTTATGGAACCACAAGTATGGATGACGCAGGTGGAGGAGCAGATATTGGACCCTTAAATAGAACTTTTAATACACCCCTTTGTGGATTTTTACCAGATTCGCAGCGTTATTTTGATGTGCATCATGCGCGTTCGGACGTTTTCGAAAACGTCAATAAGCGCGAGTTGCTTTTAGGCGCTGTTAATATTGCCGGCCTTATTTACCTTGTCGATAAATACGGTTTTTAATAGTTGATGCAGCTAAACTTGTAGTAAAAATATTGCGAGGCGTTTGTGGATGTCTACCGTTTCTTTTTTCCACTGTGCAACCGTTTTGGTTTTAATCCACTGTGTAGGAGCAGTAATATCTACAGCGATACAAATTTTTGTATGTGGATGACAGTATTGTAACAAGTCTTTTATGAGTTGATTGTTCCGATACGGTGTTTCAATAAAAATTTGTGCCGAATTTTTTTTAGCTGAATCTTGTTCTAATTGTGCAATGGTTTTTTTCTTTTCCAAACTATCGATTGGGAGGTAACCATGAAAACTAAAACTTTGGCCATTCATGCCACTAGCCATGAGTGCTAATAATATCGAATTAGGGCCTACCAGTGGACAAACTTCATATCCTTTTTCTTGGGCTGCTGCTACTAATATTTGGCCAGGATCCGCAACACCGGGGCATCCAGCTTCGCTAATGATGCCAATATTTTTCCCTTCCGATAGCAATTGAATAAATGCTGCTACTACCGTATACTCAGCTTTATGAATAGCGCACCAAGTGTAGTTGTCTATAACCATATCACGCCAAAACTTTTTCAAGTACCTGCGCGCCGTTTTTTCATTTTCTACAAAATAAGCGTCACATAACTTGGCCTGCTCAATTACATAGGGTGGAATGCTATTGTCTGCTTCTTCGTGTAAAACGGTAGGTATTAAATATACTTTTCCTTGGTTCATTAGTCAATTTGTCTTTTTGGATCTAGGCTTAATGTAGCAGCGATTACTGCATAACATGGTGCAAATAGCCATCCAATAAATGGAATAAAGTGTAGCATGTAAAATATGATTCCATTGCCAATAGCGAGTCCTTTATTGTTACCTATAAAAAAAATACTTTCTTGTGCTGTTTTATTTTTTCTTTCCATACTATAATCAAGCATTGAAAAGCCAAGGTAGTAGCATTCAATTAATAATGCCATAAATGGGGTAAACCATCCAATTATTGGAATCAAACAAACAACTAAAATAGTGAGTAGGTATACGGTTTGCCATAAACTATTTCTGATAGCAATGTACATACCTCTTAGTGCTTGTCGGATGAAGTCTTTGAATATAAATGGGTATTCTTTTTCTTCTAAAATGGCTGCTGTTTTTTCAGATAAATAAGCAAAAAGTGGAGCCCCAATAATTAAAAATAAATACTTGAATAGGGAAAAGTAGAAAAGTAAAATCATAAACCAGACCATGGTGCTACCCACTACAAATAAAAATCCAGCAAAACTATTGGTAAGGCTATCCATCCAAACTTTAAGTCCCGACTTCAAAGTCATCCAAACAATAAAATCACTGGCTGTACTGCTAAATAGTTTGAGCACTACAAAAAACAGAACGGTGTATATAATGCCGGGGATCAGTATCCATTTCCAAAGTTTATGTTTTACAATAAACTGATGGGCTTTAACATACGATACAGCTGATATGATAAGGTCTTTAAGCAATAGAAACAGTTTGTTGTAAAGTTATACAATGACAATTAAAACTTTGGACAAATAATAGGTTTATCTGTGCGGGGTCTTCTTGTATAAATAAGCGAGAATTCAATACCGCCCATTTGTTGCGATGCCGTTTTTAAGCGGCTATTGTTAATATCATAAGTAGCGCCAATTCTAAAGTCATTGAATTCAATGCCTACATATGGAACAATCGCGTCTTTTAAACGCATCCAACTACCTATATAAATACTAGCCGCTCTGTCATTTTCTGGATCGCTACTTATTTGTAGGGCGCCTCCAAACATTGTTTCCTGTGCACCACCCTGAGTTTGGTGTATCGCACTTACATGAAGAATGGCACTCGTTCCAACATAAAAGTAGCCGCCACCGTGTACCGTAAATCGAGGATTCACGCTATAATTGGCACCTAAAAATGATTGCCTAGGTCTGTTAAGGTGGTACATGCTCAGTCCAAAATAATAATTGTTTTGTTCTCCAATAGTACCGTTGAGTAAGAGGCCCGCATTGATAGTTGTGTAATTTGAAGTAAGCGAGGGTGCTGTAAATAAATCGGAACTGATACCTGTAAAACCAGCATTTGTTAACTGGTCTTCAAATTTAATTTGATTGGTATTCAAAAGCATATTGGCCTGTGTTATTTGAAAACCAAATCCAATTTGAGTATTGTTGTCTTCATCTACTCCTTTATGGTAGGCGGTAGAAAAACTTGCGTAATTAAATTTTATAGCACCATTTGCATGGTTATCAGCATAACCAGTAAAACCAATACCCCAACTATCATTTTCATTTAAACTTTTCTGCAATAGTTTGGCATCAAAAGAAGCAGTGGTTGTAATAAACGCGTTATTGATGTTTGGCCACTGATTACGGTGGTTGGATGCAATTCTATAATTACCATCAAATTTTCCGGTAAGTGCTGGATTGATGGTAAGCGGAGAGGCAAAGAATTGTGAAAAATGAGGATCCTGTGCGCTACTGTTTTGTAGCGAAAAAATGAAACAACAAAGTATTAATATGAAACTTACGTACCGCAATGTACCTGCAAGTTAGCGTAAACAATTAATTCTTAAGCCTGACTTTTGGTGCCAAATGCTAAATCGCCAGCATCTCCAAGCCCTGGAACAATATATCCCTTTGCTGTAAGCTCGTCATCAATATCACCGCACCAAATTTTAACATTTGTACCACAGGCTTTTTCGATGGCTGCAATACCAACTGTGCTTGCAATGGCTACTACTATATGAAATGCTGCAGGCGTGCCTTGGCTTTTCATATGCTCAATGGTTTTAATAATGGAAGCACCTGTTGCGAGCATAGGGTCTGCAATTATAATAATGCGGTTATCAAGTGAAGGACAACTCATGTATTCTAAACAAATTTCAAAACTACCATCTGGGTGGTGTTTACGGTATGCCGAAATAAAAGAGTTGTCTGCTTTATCAAAATAATTGAGTAGTCCGTTATGCATGGGAAGTCCTGCTCTTAAAATAGTGGCAAGTACGGGTTGCTGTGCAAGCACTTTGCTTTCGTGGATACCTAATGGCGTTTCTGTTTTAACAACAACAGAAGGTAGTTCTTTGCTGATTTCGTATGCTGCAACTTCACCAATACGTTCTAAATTTCTTCTAAAACGCATGCGGTCGTTTTGTACGTGTCGGTCTCTTAATTCTGAAACCCAATTGCTTACTAAACTATGCGATGCACTTAAATTTATTACCATGGTTCAAAGGTATTTGAAAGCTTAAAATATGTCAAAATTAAAATCGTCGCCATTAAATAGGCCTTTATCACTCAGTTTTAAATGTGGAATCACCAGTAAAGCCATAAAACTAAGTGTCATAAAAGGTGCTTGCAGCTTAGATCCTAGGGCTTTTGCTGCTAGGTCAATGGTGGTGTATTTGTCTGCTACTTCAAAACCATCTGCACTGCTCATAAGTCCTGCAACTGGTAAGGGTAACACTAAACTGCTTGGATTATTGACTGCACTATTGTTTGCGCCACTCACCACACTCACACCCCCTTGCGCTTCAATCACTAAATTAATGGCTGCTGCAATAGACGCATCATCTACACCCACTGCAACAATGTTATGACTATCGTGCGCTACACTTGAAGCGATAGCGCCTTGTGTTAAACTAAAATTTTTAATAAATGCTTTTGCTATCGGCGCAGCGTGGTATCTATTGACGACAACTATTTTTAAAATATCATTTGTTGTGTCCGTTACCCAGTTGCCATTTTGTAAACTGCCGGCAAGGATTAATTTATTGGTAATTAGTTGTCCATCGAGCGCTTCAATAACAGGAATAACGCCATTTTTATTGGGGTATTCATTTTCAGAAATGGTTAATGCATTCGCTTCAATTTTTTTACAATCAAAATTATTAATGGGATTTGTACCCACACTTTTGATATTTGAAATACCATTTTGCGCAACCAATTCGCCATTAATATATGTGCTGGTTACTTCAAAATTTGTAAGGTCTTTAACCAAAATAAAATCGGCAGGATCTCCAGGGGTTAAAAAACCTACTGGTAGCTTGTAATGCTTTACTGGATTGATACACGCGGCCCTTAGTACATTAAATACATCAAGCCCTTTGGCCACGGCTCTTGCGCAAACAGTATTGATATGACCCGCTGCTAAACTATCAGGATGTTTGTCATCACTGCATAACATAATATGACTGGTATGCGAATCAATTAAAGGATAAAGTGCTTCAAAATTTTTTGCAGCACTTCCTTCTCTAATTAAAATGTGCATACCGTATTCTAATTTTTCTAAAGCTTCTTCGATGGTAAAACATTCATGATCGGTACTGATGCCTGCTGCAATATATTTTTTTGCAGCCTCACCTCTTAATCCAGGTGCATGCCCATCTACTGGCTTATTGTGTTTTTGTGCCGCTTTTATTTTTGCCATTACCACCGGATCGCTA
>JBEITL010000157.1:0-4008 GCA_040374915.1 Sediminibacterium sp.
CCGTCCTCGATCCAAAGGGTTGCCCCGTAGATATGCCTGTTTGGAATGTCTACTAAATTGCCGGTAATGCTATAGGTATGGATGCTGCTCATGAGGGCACTAAGGTACAATAGATGCCTAAGTTTTAATACCCCCTTAATTCAATTTTTTGGTAAGCCAAATGAGTAGTAAATTACTTTTCCAATTTAAACGTATATGAAAAAACTACATTTTGTATTAGCGGCCATTTTGCTGCTTAGTGTAAGTGCAACAACCGAGGTTAACGCACAAAAATCAACGGCAAAAAAAGCGGCTGCAACGGCACCAGCTGTTCCCACACCTAACGTCGATTCTATTTTGTTTTCAGAAGTAAAATATAGACTGGTTGGACCTTTTAGAGGTGGTAGAAGCGCTGCTGTTACTGGCAGTTATGTAAATAACAATACCTTTTATTTTGGTGCTACCGGTGGTGGTTTATGGAAAACCACAGACGGTGGTAGCAACTGGAAAAATTTAAGTGATAAAAAAATAGGCGGCAATATTGGCGCGATTGCAGTAGCTCCTTCCGACGAAAATATTTTGTATGTTGGAGAGGGTGAAAATACCATGAGAGGCAATGTGGCAGAGGGTTTGGGTGGCATGTGGCGTTCTAGTGATGGCGGTAAAACATTCACCAATATTGGTTTAAAAGAAGGCCGTCATATTATTAGAGTGATTGTACATCCGCGTGATCCAAACACGGTTTGGGCTGCAGTGGTGGGTCATTTATTTGGACCTAACACAGAGCGTGGTGTTTATAAAACAACCGATGGCGGTAAAACTTGGAAGCAAACTTTATTTGTAAACAACCAAACCGGTTGTTCCGATTTAGTGATGGAACCAGGTAATCCATCTGTGTTATATGCCGGTATGTGGCGCGTGCAAAGAACACCACATAGCATGGAAAGTGGTGGTGAAGGATCAGGTTTATACAAGAGCACCGATGGTGGTGAAACTTGGGTAAATATTTCTCAAAACAAAGGTCTTCCAAAAGGCGTTTGGGGTATTGTAGGGGTTGCAGTAGCGCCTTCTAATACCGATAAGTTATATACCATTATTGAAAATGCGGCAGGCGGTATGTTTGTAAGTAATGACGCTGGCGCAACCTGGACATTAACCAGTAGCGATAATAATATTCGCCAGCGTGCATGGTATTATAGTAAAGTATTTGTGTCGCCAACCAACGAAAATTTAGTGTACGCGCCGAACGTAAATTTTATGCGTAGTAATGATGGTGGTCGAACATTTACGAGTATAAACACACCTCATGGTGATCATCACGATTTATGGATTGATCCAAAAAATCCAAACCGTATGATTGTTGCTGATGACGGTGGTGCGCAAGTAAGTTTTGATGGCGGTAATAATTGGAGTACCGAAAACAACCAACCAACTGCTCAAATTTATAGAGTGAGCACAGACAATTCATATCCTTACCGCATACTTGGTGCACAACAAGATAATTCTACCATCAGAATAAAAAGTAGAACATCGGGCGCTGGTATTACCGATAAAGATTGGGAATCTACAGCAGGCGCAGAAAGTGGATTTGTTGTTGCAGATCCTTTAAATCCAGACCTGGTGTATGGTGGTAACTATGGTGGTTATTTGTCTCGTCTTGATCACCGCACCGGAGAAAATAGAGCCATCAATGTATGGCCTGATAATCCAATGGGAGCAGGGGCTGACGTGTTAAAATACCGTTTCCAGTGGAACTTCCCTATATTTTTTAGTCCGCACAATCCTAAAAAATTATACACGGCGGGTAACCATTTATTTGCCACAGAAAATGAAGGAAAATCTTGGGATATGATTAGCCCAGATTTAACCACCAACGATAAATCAAAGCAAGGTCCTAGTGGTGGACCCATCACCAAAGACAATACATCGGTAGAATATTATTGTACCATTTTTGCAGCTGCAGAGTCTGTGTTGGAAAAAGATTTACTCTGGACAGGTAGTGATGATGGATTAATTCATGTAAGTAAAGACGGTGGCAAAAACTGGGAAAATGTTACACCGGCAGAAGCAGGAAAACAAATGATGTGGAACTGTATCGAAACAGATCCATTTAAAAAAGGTACTGCTTATTTTGTTGGAACAAAATATAAGATGGATGACTATGCACCGTATATTTTTAAAACAGAAGACTACGGTAAAACTTGGAAAAAAATTACAACGGGCATCAATCCAATGCATTTCACAAGAGCACTTCGTGCCGATCATAAGCGCCCAGGTTTATTGTATGCAGGTACGGAGTTTGGTATGTATATTTCATTTGATGATGGAGCTAATTGGAAAAAGTTTCAGCTTAATTTACCAGAAACACCTATTACCGATTTAACCATTAAAGAAAACGACTTGATTGTAGCTACACAGGGTAGAGCTTTTTGGATCATAGACGATTTAGGCATTGTTCAACAACACCAAGCAGTTAACTATGCTAAAAACATCCATGTTTTTGATGCGAACCCAGTGGTAAGATCGGAAGGTGGTGGTAGAAGACGTGGTGGCTTTGGTGGCGGCATGGCAGCCAATATGGGCGCTAATCCTCCACTTGGTTCTGTCATCAACTATTATTTAAAAGGTGTTACAGACAGCAGTAAATTTTCTGTTGCGGTTTTAGATAAGAAAAATAAAGTGATTAGAACCTTTAGCAAAAACGCAAAAGACCCTCAAGATAAAATTGATTTCACAGAAGGCATCAATCAGTTTGAGTGGGATATGAATTATCCTGCAGCTGAGCGCCTAGACGGATTAATTTTATGGAATGGTGGCGTTGGTACCGTTAAAGCAGCGCCTGGCAAATACACGGCTCGTTTTGTGTATCAAAAAGATACGGTGCTGGTTCCATTTGTAATTAAACCTAATCCTAATTATGCAGCAACAGAAGCTGACCTTGATGATCAAACTGCCTTTTTATTAAGCGTGCGTGACAAGTTCTCAGAAATTCAAAAAGCCATCAAAGATATTAGAGCAGTGCGTTCTCAAGTAAATGAGTTTACTGCTAAACTGGATGGACAAAAAGAATTAAAAGCCTTTGCCGATTCGGTGGTTAAAAAAATGACAGCTATCGAAGAAACCTTGTACCAAACAAAAGCAAAGAGTGGCCAAGACGTACTGAATTATCCAATTCGTTTAAACGATAAAATTGCAGGACTCTTTAATGTGGTAGCAAGTGGTCAAACAGCGCCAAGCAAACAAGCTAAAGAAGCATTTGCAGATTTAGCAGCGCAATCTGATGTCGCTTTAAACCGTTTAAAAGCTGTGATGGCTTCTGATGTAAAGGCACTCAATCAAATGATTCACGAAAAAATGGTACCAGTAATTGGTATCAAATAAATAGTCAGCAATTAAATTACTCATCTAACAAATCGGGGCGGCGTGCTTTTGTACGCTGCACCGATTGTTCGTATCTCCAGGCTTCTACTTTTTTAGGATCCCCTTGTAAGAGTACATCCGGTACTTTGTCACCTCTAAAATCGGCGGGTCTGGTATACACAGGTGGCGCTAATAAATTATCCTGAAAAGAATCTGTTAAGGCAGAGGTTTCGTCATTTAATACCCCTGGAATTAAACGGCCAACAGCGTCTACAACTACTGCTGCGGCTAGCTCTCCACCACTAAGTACATAATCCCCAATAGAAATTTCTAGTGTTACGTACTGTTTTCTAATACGTTCATCAATGCCTTTGTAGTGACCGCAAATAATTAAAATATTTCCTTTTAAGGAGAGTTGATTGGCGGCACTTTGGTTAAACCTAACACCATCAGGTGTCATAAAAATAATTTCATCGTAGGGGGCAGGAGCTGCTAATTCATCAATGGCGTTTGCAAGTGTTTCACATACAATCACCATGCCTGCACCTCCGCCATATTGATAATCATCAATTTGCCCGTGCTTATTAATGGCCCACTTACGTAGGCTATGCACGTTTACTTGTAACAGTTCTTTTTCCTGCGCACGTTTCATAATACTATGTGCAAAAG
>JBEITL010000227.1:0-2558 GCA_040374915.1 Sediminibacterium sp.
AAAGATTTATCTCTTACTATTTATCTACTATAATTTTTCTTCTATTACTTGTTATGGTTTAATTCAAACTTTTCTATCTCTTCTTTCATGCTTAATAAATAATCAATATCGTCGTAGCCGTTTAACATACAGGTTTTTTTATAAGCATTAATTTCAAAGCTTTCAAAAGCCCCTGTTGTATCAATGGTAATGGTTTGCTTTTCTAAATCAATACTTAATGTTGCATCGGCGCCTTCAGCAAAGATGGCTTGTAAAAAAGCGTCCGTTACAGTTACAGGCAAAACCCCATTATTTAAAGCATTGTTTTTAAAGATATCTGCGAAAAAGCTGGACACCACTACTTTAAAACCATAATCTTGTATTGACCATGCAGCATGTTCGCGCGAAGAACCACATCCAAAATTTTTAGCAGCTACTAATATCTCTCCACTAAATTGTTTTTGATTTAAAACAAAATCGGCTTTTGGTTTTGTTTCATCATCGTTTTCATATCTCCAATCACGAAATAAATTTTTACCAAAGCCTTCCTTCGTAGTCGCTTTCAAAAAACGCGCAGGTATGATTTGATCCGTGTCTACGTTTTCAATGCGTAGAGGAATAAACCTACTTTTTATTTTTTGTAATGATTGCATACTGTTAATTTAACATAGTTCTAATGTCAGTAATTTGTCCTGTCAAAAGTGCCGCTGCTGCTGTCAGTGGGCTCACTAGCATTGTTCTAGCCCCTGCTCCCTGACGTCCTTCAAAGTTTCTATTGCTAGTACTTATACAATATTCACCTGCTGGTATTTTATCTTCATTCATACCTAAACAAGCACTACATCCTGCCTGTCTTATTTCAATACCCGCTGCTGTAAATATTTTATCTAAACCTTCTGCTTTAATTTGTTTAGCCACTTCTTGTGAACCTGGTACAATTAAAGTTTTCACGGAAGCATTTTTTTGTTTGCCTTTGATAATACTGGCAACCAATCTAAAATCTTCAATGCGTGAATTCGTACAAGATCCAATAAATACATATTGAACTGGCATACCTAATAAACTTTGTCCCGCTTTTAAACCCATATAGGCTAATGCTTTTTGAAAGTTTTGTTTTTCTGTAGGATCGCTAATGCTATCCATTGTAGGTACCTTTCCTGTTACAGATAAGCCCATACCAGGATTGGTTCCATAAGTAATCATAGGGTCAATATCTGCTGCATTAATATTTATTTCAAGATCAAATTTTGCATCGGCATCGGAATAAAGTTCTTTCCACTGCGTTAATTTCTTATTCCAATTTTCACCCTGCGGAGCAAAAGGTCTTCCCTTCATATACGCATAAGTGGTTTCATCGGGTGCAATAATGCCACCACGCGCACCCATTTCAATACTCATATTACAAATAGTCATTCTTGCTTCCATGCTTAATGCACGAATAGCAGAGCCTGCGTATTCAACAAAGTATCCTGTGGCACCACTTGCAGATATTTTTGCAATGATGTATAAAATAATATCTTTTGATACAACTCCATTTTGTAAACTACCTTCAATATTAATACGCATTACCTTAGGCTTGGTTTGCATTACACATTGTGCAGCAAAAACCATTTCCACTTCACTGGTACCAATACCAAACGCAATAGAGCCAAAAGCGCCATGGGTAGAAGTATGACTATCACCACATACAATGGTCATGCCTGGTTGAGTAATACCTAACTCAGGGCCTATCACATGCACAATACCTTGGTTAGGATGGCCTAGTCCGTATAATTCAACACCATGTTTTTTACAGTTCTCTATTAAAGTATCTACTTGAAATTTTGATAATTGATCGGCAATAGGTAAGTGCTGATTCATAGTAGGCACATTGTGATCCGCAGTGGCTACAATTTGATTGGGTCTAAATAATGGAGCACCTCTTTTTTCAATACCAGTAAAGGCTTGCGGGCTGGTGACCTCATGTATTAAATGCTTATCGATATACAATACCGAAGGGCCCCCTTCAATGATCTTGACAACATGCTTGTCCCAAATTTTATCAAATATTGTTTTTCCCATTGTAATACTTTCTTTCGTTTAGTCTTTCTATTTTACTTTCTTCTGAATTACTATTATACTTTTTAATTAGTTCTTTTGTATTCTTTATCTTATTTCGAATATGATGTAGCTATTTCTACTAAATCATCGTGTGTAACTTCTTTCTTTTTATCTGCTAATTGTAAAAAAGTTGGATATAAAATATCAATATCATTTCTGGTATACTGATAACCTAGTTTTTGTAAACGATGCGCTAAAGCACTGCGTCCACTTCTTGCAGTTAAAACAATTTTACTGGCTTCTGCCCCTACTAATTCTGGATCGATGATTTCATAAGTTTGCGCTTCTTTCAAAAATCCATCTTGATGTATGCCTGATGAATGTGAAAATGCATTGCCACCTACAATAGCTTTATTGGGTTGCACACCCATACGCATAATCTCTGCAACCTCATGGCTGATAGGGTTTAGAAGCCTTGTATTAATATTGGTATAATAACCTAAGTCCTTGTGTTGATTTAAAACCATCACTACTTCTTC
>JBEITL010000146.1:0-4346 GCA_040374915.1 Sediminibacterium sp.
CAAATGCACCAACGTAAAAGCATTCTCTATTATCTTGCAATCATTGACGGACTCATAGTAGTAAAAGCCGCTTGCGGCCTTATCGCTACCCTATTATTTTCTATACAATAAAGTGAAATTTAATATTATGGCAACAAAAAAACCAAGTACAAAAACGAAAAAAGAAAAAAAAGATGCAGTTGTTACAGCCGCATCCATGGCGTTTTTAAAAAATTATATCAATACCCCATCTCCGGTTGGTTTTGAAACGGGTGGACAAAAAGTGTGGCTCGAATACATTAAAAAATATACCGACGAAATTTTTACAGATCCATACGGCACAGCAGTAGGTGTGATTAATCCGGGTGCTCCATTGAAAGTAGTAATCGAAGCACATGCCGATGAAATTAGTTGGTTTGTAAATTATATCAATGACCAAGGTCTTATTTACTTAAAAAGAAATGGTGGTGTGGATCACCAAATTGCACCTGCCAAAAGAGTTTGGATTCATGGTAAAAAAGGACCTGTAAAAGCGGTGTTTGGATGGCCTGCTATTCATACGCGTTTAGGCAATCCTGACAATAAAGAACAACAACCAAAAGTTGATAACCTTTGTTTAGACTGCGGTGCTAGAACAAAAAAAGAAGTAGAAGATTTAGGTATTCATATAGGATCTGTGGTGACTTACGAAGAAGGCTTTGATGAACTAGCAAACGGCTATTACATTGGACGTGCTTTTGACAACCGCATTGGTGGATTTATGATTGCAGAAGTAGCACGTTTATTAAAAGAAAATAAGAAAAAACTTCCTTTTTCATTGTACGTGGTTAATGCCGTGCAAGAAGAAATTGGACTTCGTGGCGCCGAAATGATTGCACGCCGCATCAAGCCAGATATCGCCATCATTACAGATGTGACACACGATACCAGCACCCCAATGATTAGTAAAATTGTGGAAGGTGATATTCAGTGTGGTAAAGGCCCATCGCTTGCCTATGCGCCTGCTATTCACAATAAATTATTAGCCATTGTTGAAGAGGTTGCACAAAAAAATAAAATTCCAGTGCAGTTTAGAACCCTAAGCAGAAGCACCGGAACGGATACCGATAGTTTTGCCTATGCCAATGATGGATGCCCTTCGGTACTTATTTCTATGCCGTTAAGATACATGCACACCACCGTAGAAATGATACATCACGATGATATCGAAGAAACCATCAAACTCATGTACCATACACTTTTAACGCTTACGCCTAAAACAAACCTTAGCTATTTATAACGGGCAAACAAAAACATGGAGCATAATATTAAGGTTGCCGTACTAGATTTATATGATGGCGATGCCAATGAAGGCATGCGCTGTATTCATGAAATTGTAAACGCCTGGGCTGCACAAAAAAATCTGGTGCTCACTTATCAGGTATTTGATGTTAGACAAGCATTAGAAACACCAGACACTAGTTTTGATATTTATATTTCAAGTGGAGGACCCGGTTCTCCACTTGATTCTAATGATACCAAATGGGAAACCGCTTATTTTGATTGGCTAGAAAGCATGGAAATTTGGAATAGCGAACATGACAAACCCAAACATGTATTTTTTATATGCCATAGTTTTCAGCTCGCTTGCAAATATTATCATGTAGGTACGGTTTGCAAAAGAAAATCAACTGCATTTGGCGTCTTTCCGGTACATCCAACAACAGCGGGTGTTTCGGACCCACTCTTTGCTGGATTAAACAACCCATTTTATGGTGTTGATAGTAGAGACTTTCAGGTAATTGAACCGAGCGATGACATCATTGAAGCCATGGGCGCTACTATACTTGCCATCGAAAAAGATCGTCCGCACGTGCCATACGAAAGAGCCATAATGGCCATGCGTTTTAGCCCTTACTTTGTGGGCACACAGTTTCATGCAGAGGTAGACGCTGCAGGTATGCATTTGTATTTACTACAAGCGGATAAAAAAATTATTGTGACAGAAAATCATGGTATCGAAAAATGGCAATCCATGGTAGATCAGGTGCAAGACCCAGAAAAAATTATGCTTACCTACCAAACTATTTTGCCCAACTTTTTAAACCAGGCGATTCTTGATGCGGATGTTCAATAAATTCAAATGCCATGGTGCCTGAACAAAGAAATACTTTCAACCATAATTTTACGGAACATAAATACGAGCAGTTATTATCCGCATTAAACAAAGGTTTTGAAACTGCTATCGATTTTAGAGTTGCAGAAACACCCGTTTTTTTAGACGCCGCTTGTAATAGGCAAATGCTGGATACCTGCGATTACATCATTGATACTATTACCCATTCAAGCTTTACCGCAAAAACAAACGCTGCCATCCCAGCCGACAAAACCGTACCCAACCAAACGGCGCATCCTCATTTTTTAGCATTTGATTTTGGCATTTGCATGAGTGAACAAAACAAACCAGTCCCACAACTCATAGAAATGCAAGGTTTTGCAAGCCTGTTTGGCTATCAGGCACATCTTGATGATGCCATGCGCAGTACTTACGAGATTCATGAACCTTACACGGCTTATTATGGTGGCCTCAACAAAACTTCTTACCTACAAAAATTACAATCCGTTATTCTAGGAAATCATGACCCTAAACATGTGGTGTTACTTGAAATAAAACCACATACACAAAAAACCAGGATCGACTTTTATTGTACTGCAGCTTATACCGGCATTGCCATTGTTTGTATCACCGAGCTAATCAAAGAAGGAAACACCCTTTTTTATAAAAACAACGACGGCGAAAAAATACAAATCAAAAGAATTTACAACCGAATCATTTTTGATGAACTGGATCAAATGCCAGCGGATATAAAAGAGGCAGGAAGTTTATTGTTTGAAAACCTACATGTAGAATGGGCCGGACACCCCAACTGGTTTTACCGAATCAGCAAATACACCATGCCATTATTAAAGCACCCTTGTATCCCTGCTAGCTATTATGTAAACGAACTAGCAAGCATCCCAGAAGATTTAGAAAACTACGTTTTAAAGCCACTCTTTTCTTTTGCAGGAAGTGGTGTTATTATTGATGTAACAAAAACAGATATTGAAAGTTTGCCGGATCCAGCAAATTGGATGCTCCAACAAAAAGTAAACTACGCCCCTATTATTAAAACACCCACTACGCCAGCAAAAGTAGAAATTAGATTACTTTATTTGTGGGAAGAAGGCGCTGCTAGGCCTTTTCCGGCCATTAACATAGCTAGGCTCAGTAAAGGAAAAATGATTGGGGTTCGCTACAATCAAAACGAAACATGGGTTGGTGGAAGTATCGCGTATGCGGCTGCTACAAGTTAAATTTCTCTAAATTTCTAACGGTGTGGACTCTTCAAATACTTTGAATAAATAATTTCACTCATCGTTTTGTTTTCTACCTTACTTTCTAACCAAGAAATAACGTCGAGATAAGCAAAAGCACGTGTTTCAAATCTGGACTTCTCGTACTTTTTAACCTTGGCTAAAAACTCTTGCAAAGCCTTCGTTACTTTACGAGACGGGTCTTTGAAAGAACCGCGTAAAAATGCAAACATCTCCTCTTCTATCACCGTCAGGTTTTCCATTTTTGCCATAAACCTATATACCGATTTTATCAGTGAACTTTCGATCAGTTCAATATTACCTAGTTCATAATGCGCCATCATATGAAGTAGGCGCGCATAACACTGCAAATCACTTCTTAAATCGATATGATCATTAATAATACGCCTTAAATAGTCGATAGATCTAGCATAATCACCAGCGCCAAAATAGAGCGTTGCAATTTTATAATTGAATACCAAAATACGGTGCTGATCCAAATAAATTTCGAGCGCTTTTAGTTCTTTAACCAACGCGGGCACATGCTGCAGGCCTTCCTTAAAAGTACCTTGCATCAGGTGCTTGTTAAGCTTGGCACTATTGATATATACAAATGAATTGACCCTAAAAATATCGTGCTTATTGGGGAGTTCTGACAAAGCAAATTTTTCGAAATGCGAGAGCACAATATCAAACTTTCCAAAATTGCGAAGGTCAAAATGTGCATTGAGCAAAATATGCATCGACTTGATATAATGCCCCGTTTCAATCTCAATCATTTCTTTGTTGGATTCAAAAAGGTCAAACCAACGCTGCGCATACTTATAATACATGATAAAATCTTGCCTAATAAATGCATACCAGCAATAACTCTGGTATAAATAAAGACGCTCATAAAATCCGGTGAGCTGTGCTGCATTAGCAGGCAAGGCTTCTTTAAAAAATGTTTTAATACCTATTTCATCTGCTTCGTTGCGCGCATGACCGTTCTCCACAAACCAACTATAGAGTTGAAGCGCTAAATTTGAAAGCTG
>JBEITL010000148.1:0-4334 GCA_040374915.1 Sediminibacterium sp.
CTTGGCAGTATTGAGCTGGGGAAAAGGCCAGGACTTTCACTGATTAAAAACTTAAGTTCTGCTGGTCAATTAGAGACCAAAACTTACGTCGAAAAAATTATTTAATGCACACTATTAATATCAGGATAGACACGCTCAATATTTTGTAAAAGTTCAATGCCAGCTTTATAAATTCCATTTTTTTGAATTATATCTGTTGACATCCTAATACCGTTGAGCTGTAACATTCTGTTTAAATAGATAGATTTATCAAAAGCTTTTAAAGTAAGGTTATCGGGTAAAAAAGTTTTGTTCAAAACAAAGTCCCAGGTTTTGTTGCGGTAGTTTATTAATGCCGAACTCTTAATGCTGCCCTTAACGTTAATAAATGAATCTGAAGTGTCCCTCGCTGTTCGAAAGTAATAATCAAAAGGAGCAATACGAATATCGTCCATATAGCGGTTCATAAAGTCTACTTCTCTTTCTGTGCGGTCTTTAAGTTGCAAGAGCTTCAAATCATATTTTTCAATACAATCGCGCAACTTGCTGTCTTTTACATTTTTTAAAATACCGGCAAATTTTAATTGATCGAGTGCAATACAATTTGTTTCAAAAATGCCCTCTCTTGTACACAAATAATTATGTAAATAAAAGAAGTTGACTTTATTGGCTTCTAAATCGGTATTTAAAATATAGTTTTCTAATACAATCGTAGCAGTATCTTGTTTGTCGTGCACCAAATCAATTTTATGCAAACTAGCCGTGTCTTTTTGCAATTCATGATATAATTGCGCAATAACACTTTCTGTTTGGTGCGCAACGATTTGGTGCTCTCTAACATTCTCGGCCATAAAACCAAGGCTCACTGCTAAAAACAACATTAAAAACTCGGTGATATATTCCTTCCACTTTTTGGGATGGTGCGAGTGATGATGTACTTCCATATCAATGTTGATTGTGGGTTTTGTAGTATTCTAATAACTCTATAGCAGACCTTCTCGTCATATACATGAAATTCATTGAAGCATACATAAGAGATGTTTTTCGATAAATTACCGGAACAATCTCTTTTTTAAATGTTGGAAGCATAGAATTATCAAGCATAAATGTTTTACCATTCACAAGGTCTTTTGTTTCTTGGAAAAATTTTACGTGATTAGAATCGGACGAAAAAAGTTTGTGAAATTTTATGGATGTAATTGATGTTGAATGCTTATTTGCAGCTATTTCAATAGGAATATATTTATTCAAGGTGTTTTGAAATTCATTCTTTGTATAATCATACTCCTGGGTGACACTTCTGAATTCTGTTGCTTTACTTAAATTACTATACTCGATCATTTTACGCAACAAAATGGTATCTTTTACATAACGCAAAGAACCAGAGCTTTTCATTTGATCATATGTGTCATTGTTATTTAAATATCTATAACTCAAGACAGGAATCTCATATACAAGGTTCAAATCAATGTCTTTTTTTGTTTTTACAATATATAAGGCAATTGAATCAGATTTTAAAAGCGATTTTTTATTTGACTGAATAAGAGAGTCCATTAAAACGATGTTTAATTCTACGTCTCTAATAAAACTTGAAACAAGCTCATGAGATCTCTCTTTTTCTATGTGTCCTTCTCTAATATTCTCGGCCATAAAACCAAGGCTCACCGCTAAAAACAACATTAAAAACTCGGTGATATATTCCTTCCACTTTTTGGGATGGTGCGAGTGGTGATGTACTTCCATATTAATGCTTTTGCTCTTTTTGTTCTATATATTCCAGTAAGGCTAATCCACTTTGTTTGGCAACTCCCATAAACCTCACAGTATTTATTAGTAGCCCTATTCTTCGATTGATTTTTGGAAGTACTTCCGATTTAATTTGTTCTGAAAAAGCTTCCGAACAATAAATAATTTGTTTTGGCTTCTGTGCACTTTTCAAAAAAACAACCTGAGCCGAATCAACTAATAATTGAGATGTATTTTCTCTGTTAACAACCGTATTGTTTCCAGACCTGTCATTAATTATTTTCTCCATAGCAACAGACTGCGGCATCCATTTGTACAACTCTTTCGAATATTCTCCCAACACAAATTCTGTTTCCATTGAACTGCTCCTTGCTTCTGCAGCTTCACAATCACTTGCATACTGTAAAATCTTATCTAATAAAACTGAATCTTTAATATACCGCAGTGACGCAGAGCTTTTCATTTGGTCATAAGTGTCATTTTTACTTAAAAAACGAAACACACTTGGTGGCAAATTTTGATATAAGCTATCCAGAGAAATTTGTTTATTTGCCATTAAATAAACGACAGCGGTATCAAATTCTGTTAACATTGATTTATCACGTAAAACAACAGAATCAATGAGTTTGATATTGTTTTTTATATCTGATTGTAGCTGAAGAATAAGCTCATGCGACCTTTCTTTTTCTACATAAACTTCCCTTAAATTTTCGGCTAAAAAGCCTAGCGTAACTGCTAAAAACAACATTAAAAACTCGGTGATATATTCCTTCCACTTTTTGGGATGGTGCGAGTGGTGATGTACTTCCATAGATATATTAGTGTAAGACAGCTTGTAAGATAGGTAAAGATTTTATTTCATTAAATTTTTTGTAATGCCAACTTAAAGAGAGCTGAAATAATTCGAGAATTTTTTTTCGGTGGGCACCGTTTAACTCAATCGTTTCTAAATTATTATAAAACTGAAGGGTCATAAAACTAGACGCCGTTTGCGCTTCCACCCCTTCCAAAAAATAGGGATGCGCTGGTTTTTCTCCCACAAACTGACCTTCTTTTACGTCTAAAAAGGGAGTCTCCGTTCCATAACTTCCTTGCAGTCCAAAACCTAGGGTTTCACTCAAATGAATTAAAAAATAAATGGGCAAATTACTGACAAGTACAGGACCGCCTTTGTCCAATTGCCTGAGGGTATCTTCAATTAAATAAAATAATTCGGGGTGGGGTTCGGGCTGTAAAATTTGTTGCAAAATTTCTACAATATAGGTAGCCACTGCGTTTCGGACCACATTGGCATAAACTTCTCCATATACATAACCCCAATTGGCTTCCTTTAAAATTTGCATTGCTTTTAAAGGACTGTGATACGCTTCTAACTCGAGTATAGCGGCGGGCTGATAAAAAACGCCTTTGTTAGCACCCTTTTTACTAGACGTTCTAACCCCCTTAACAATATATTGTTGCAAACCAAAAAGCTCGGTATAAATAGATGTGATAATACTAGTGTCTCCGTATTTAGTAACACGTAACACAATACCCTTGGTGTTATGCAGCATATTTTTTTATAAGGCGCCAGTAAATTGTTTCAGAAAACGCATGTCGTTTTGAGAATACAATCTTAAATCGTTAACCTGGTATTTTAACTGCGTAATTCTTTCTACACCCATACCAAACGCAAAGCCAGTATACTTTGTAGAGTCGATACCAAAATTTTCTAACACTTTTGGATGCACCATACCGCTTCCTAAAATTTCTACCCAACCGGTGTGCTTACAAATGTTACAACCTTTACCACTACAAATTTGACAACTAATATCCATCTCCGCACTAGGCTCTGTGAAAGGAAAATAACTAGGTCTAAAACGCACTTTCACATCTTTGCCAAACATTTCTTGTACGAAAAAATAAAGCGTTTGCTTAAGGTCTGCAAAGCTTACATTTTCATCGATGTATAATCCTTCTACCTGATGAAAAAAACAATGCGCGCGCGCACTAATGGTTTCGTTACGGTACACGCGGCCCGGACAAATAACACGAATAGGTGGCTTTTGTGTTTCCATGACCCTCGCTTGAACGCTACTCGTATGTGTACGTAATAACCAGTCTGGATTTTGTTGAATATAAAACGTGTCCTGCATGTCTCTAGCAGGATGATCTTCTGGTAAATTCATGGCGCCAAAATTGTGCCAATCGTCTTCGATTTCTGGACCTTCTGCTACGGCAAAACCAAGTCTTCTAAAAATAGAAACCATTTGTCCGCGCACAATACTTAAAGGATGACGGGTACCTACTTCGGTAGGATCGGCAGGTAAAGACCAATCGATACCTGCATTTGCCGCAGCATTTACTGGAGCCGCAGCACTTTGTAAGACCTCATAACGAGCTTCTGCAAAAGCTTTAAAGTCATTTAAAACCTGACCAAAATCTTTACGCTGATCGGGGGGGACATTTTTCATTTCACCCAGCACCGACTTAACTAAACCCTTGGTTCCCAGGTACTTAATACGAAAAGCCTCAACCGCATCAGGGGTTGCAGCTTCAAAAGCAGCCATTTCAGACTTATAGGCCTCAATTTGTTGCAGAATCTGTTCCATTTCCCAAAGATAAACAGC
>JBEITL010000020.1:0-10247 GCA_040374915.1 Sediminibacterium sp.
AGTATTTTTTTCTCTTCTGTTTCGGCATTGGTAATAGAATGCTCGGCGTATAATGCGTTAAATGTTTTAGCCAAATTAAAAATAAAGATGGCCACTTTTGATGGGTCAAACGCTGCCGCGGCATCTTCTAACATGCTATTAAACTGCTCTAATTGTATGGTTACTTCTTTTTCGAGCGGCAACAGTGGGGTAGAAGGCTGGCTTGTAATAGCAGTATCCTGTGCATTTGCTTTTCTTAAAATACTTTTAATTCTCGCGTGTGTGTACTGTATAAAAGGTCCCGTAAATCCATGAAAATCGATACTCTCTTCTGGATTAAATATCATTTTCTTTTTAGGATCTACCCTAAGTAAGAAAAATTTAAGGGCACCGAGTCCAATGGTGTGATATAAGGTGTCTAACTCAGCTGCTGTAAAATCTTTTACCTTACCTAATTCTTCGGTTTTTTGTTTGGCAATATCTATCATAGCGGCCACCAAATCATCGGCGTCTACCACGGTACCTTCTCTACTTTTCATTTTACCCGTAGGTAATTCCACCATGCCATAACTTAAATGATAAATACCATCTGCCGACGGAAGTTCAAGCTTTTGACAAATTAATTTAAGTACTTTAAAGTGATAGTTTTGTTCGTCACCTACCACATAAATACTTTGATCCGCATTAAATTCTTTTTGTTTGGTTTGCGCTAGACCAATGTCTTGTGTGATATATACCGATGTGCCATCTTTACGTTGTACTAATTTTTCATCGAGTCCATCGGTGGTTAAATCTATCCAAACACTACCGTCTTCTTTTTTATAAAATACATTTTTTGTGAGGCCATATTCTACCAGGTCTTTTCCGAGTAAATACGTTTCACTTTCGTAATACGTTTTATCAAAATCGCTTCCAATACTTTTATAGGTTACGTCAAATCCTTCATATACCCATCCATTCATATTGCGCCACAACTCAAGCACAGCAGGGTCTCCAGCTTCCCAGTCCAAAAGCATTTTTTGCGTTGCTTTCATAATGGGGGCTTCTTTTTCTGCAAGTTCTGAAGTCATACCACCCGCCACTAAATTTGCTATTTCTGCTTTATAAGCGTCATTAAATTTTACGTAATAATCGCCCACAAAATGATCACCCTTTTTGCCGGCAGAAGCTGGCGTTGCGCCATTCGCAAATAGTTGCCAAGCAATCATGCTTTTACAAATATGAATACCTCGATCGTTTACAATACAGGTTTTTACAACTTTATTTCCAGCCGCTTCTAAAATAGCAGCAATACTCCAACCTAAAAAGTTGTTGCGTAAATGACCTAAGTGAAGTGGCTTGTTGGTATTCGGTGAAGAGTATTCTACCATAACCGTTTTGCCAGAAGCGGTTGCCATGGTTTGTCCAGCGGATTCGTTATGAATAAAGCCATGCCAAAATGCATCTGAAATCGTAATATTCAAAAATCCTTTAATGGTATTGTGTGCTGTAAATAAATGAGGGTGCGTATTTACTAAATGATTACCCAGTGCTTCACCAAGTGCATCTGGAGATAGTTTTAATTCTTTTACAAAAGCAAATAAAACAACAGTATAATTACCTTCAAATTCTGGTTTAGTGGCATTCACTAAAATGGCACTAGGAGGTACCGATACCTGGTATAAGCTGAAAAGGGCTTCCGACGCTGCTTTTTTAAGTTGATCTACAAGATGCATGAATATCTATTTGTTTGGCCGTGGCAAAAGTAATTAATTAAGGGCTACCTTCGTCCACTAGTATGCAAAAGCTGCACGAACATATCCGCGGAAGGATCTTACAGCTAGTAGATTTGTTTTATCCGCTATTTAGGCGCTTCATGCCCCATCAAACCTTTAGGTATGCGGCTTGTGGAGGCTTTAATACTGTTTTAGATATTGGACTTTTTTTTGTCAGCTATAATTATTTGTTTCATAAAGAGCCCCTGAATATAGGACTACTTACCATTAGCCCCCATATTGCCTCTTTTTTGTCGGCATTTTTGGTAACGTTTCCAATAGGTTTTTACTTGAGTCGTTATGTGGTTTTCCAGGAAACCTCGGTAGCCAAAAAAGTGCAACTCTTCCGTTATTTTATAGTGGTACTCGGTTGCCTTATATTAAACTATATTTTTCTAAAACTCTTTGTAGAAGTTTTTGGTTGGTATCCCACGCCATCAAAATTAGCCACCACCTTTTTTGTGGTTGCCTTCAGTTATTTCATGCAAAAATACTTTACGTTTAAAGCGTTAGAGGCGGGGGTGGATTAAGGATTTAATTAGGATTTATGATTAAATAAGCAACTTGTAATGAACCACTCCAATTATGATGAATTTCAAACGAGCCATTTTGTTTGTTATGAACGACAGCAGGATATTTACCTGACGAACCTGCAACACCATTTTGAGTTGTTAATAGAATTATTGAATTTGATGTAACCAAACTGTTGTATACTGTTATTGATGATGTAACATTTACAATATCAGATGATTTATTGCCGCCTCTATTTAATTTCATTTCGTCAGCTGAAAAGGTTGGGCTACTCCAAGTTAGTGTTCCTGCGCCAGTGGTAGAAAGTACTTGTCCCGCTGTACCATCTACATTAGGATATGTTATTGCTCCTGCAGTAATTGTTCCACTCGTTTTTACATTTGTAATTGCATTATTACCTAGTTGTATTGTATTGCTTGCATTAACAATTGCTCCATTACCAATAGCTGTTGTATTTGATAAGGTTGCTGAGCCAGCATTTGTACCATTACCAATAGCAGTATTATTTGATCCTGTTAATAAATTTCCTAATGCTCCAACTCCAATTGCAACATTGTTATTCCCGCTTGTATTAGAATACATTGTCTGAAATCCAATTGCAATATTATTATTTCCAGAAGTATTATCAAATAAGGGGCCATATCCTAAAGCTATGTTTCTTGACCCGCTTATGTTATTTGTTAGTGACCATCCACCAATTGAGGTATTTGAATCACCAATTGTATTTGCAATCAACGAATTGTTACCTAGAGCAGTGTTTCCTGTTCCGGTTGTATTTGCTTTTAAAGTGTTGTAGCCTAAGGTTGTATTTGCAACACCAGTAGTATTTGAAATCATAGAACTATTACCTAGTATAGTGTTCTCAAAATTATTCCCGTTACCACTCCCTAAAATAACACCATTGACTAATAAGTCATTTGCAAAAATTTTGGAACCAGCTATAGTCTGTGACCCATTTGTAATAATTCCACCATTTGTGGCATCTGCCGGAGTAAGTATTAGGACTCCAGATGAAATAGTCCCACCATTTACATTTGAGGTAGCTGAAATTGTTCCCATTGTAATCGAAGCATTGCTACCTGCTGGTCCAGTTAATCCAATTGCTCCTTGAGCCCCTGTTGCACCTGCAGGTCCTGTCAAACCAATAGGTCCTTGCGGTCCAGTTGCACCCGTTGCACCTGCTGGTCCTGTTAAACCGATTGGGCCTTGTGGTCCCGTTGCACCCGCAGCACCTGCTGGTCCTGTCAAACCAATAGGTCCTTGTGGTCCAGTCGCACCTACTGGTCCTGTCAAACCAATAGGTCCTTGTGCGCCAGTTGCACCCGCCGCACCTACTGGTCCTGTTAAACCGATTGGTCCTTGTGCCCCTGTTGCACCCGCCGCACCTGCTGGTCCTGTCAATCCAATAGATCCTTGGGGCCCAGTTGCACCAGTAACCCCTGTTGCCCCCGCCGGTCCTGTCAAACCAATAGGTCCTTGCGCTCCAGTTGCCCCTGCAGCACCCGCAGCACCCGTCGCACCTGCTGGACCTGTCAATCCAATAGATCCTTGGGGCCCAGTTGCACCAGTAACCCCTGTTGCCCCCGCCGGTCCTGTCAAACCAATAGGTCCTTGCGCTCCAGTTGCCCCTGTTGCCCCTGCAGCACCCGCAGCACCCGTCGCACCTGCTGGACCTGTCAAACCAATAGGTCCTTGAGGCCCAGTCGCTCCAGTTGACCCTGTTGCACCTGCAGCACCCGCCGCACCTGCTGGTCCAGTCAAACCAATTGGTCCTTGCGGCCCAGTTGCACCCGTCGCCCCTGTTGGTCCAGTTAATCCAATTGGACCCTGCGCTCCAGTTTCACCTTTATCTCCTTTAATTCCTTGTAATCCCTGTGGTCCTTGCGGCCCCGCCGGACCTGGCACAGGGTTGTCTACATTTTTAGCTTTTTCTGCATAGAGTGCATAGGGGACACTTGCAAGTTCCATCGATCCAGCAAATTCAAATTTGTTGGTTAAGTTTTCATCTAATTCAATTAACACCCAATATTTATTGGTGCCCCATGAAATAGAATTAAAAGTCCCTTTTGTTGCTTTCCCTTTTCCAATAGCAACATTATAAATTCCAAATTCATTTGTTTTTGAAGAAATTTCTTCTGTATAAACACTGCTAGAATTGTCAACCACTAAATTGGTGGAAACACTTACTCTAATTTTTACTTGTTTATTTGGAATGGCCTGCCCGCTTGCATTACGAAGGATGCCTTGGTAGTTGATAGCTTGAGGGGCTTGACTAAATCCTTTTAAACAAAACACCATGAATAATAAAAAAACAAGACGCATAAATAATATTTTAGTGATAGACTATTACTTTTTGTGTTGAAATATGTTTATTGCCGCCATATAATACAAACAGGTAAGTTCCGCTACTTACGTTACTTAAATCAATCAAGTTGCTTCCTTCTAATTGAGTACGTTCAAATAGTTTTCTCCCAATAATGTCGTACACAAATAATTGCAACTTATTAGCATCACAATCTTTTGGTTTTGAAATGTAAACACCAACAAACTTATTAGCAGGAACTGGCCAAACTTTCCAAGACAAGCAGGGGAGAGAATCACCTGCAGCTTTTAAAAAATAGAGTCCCAATGGTTGTAAAAAACCGCTTGTTAAAACATTGGTTTTTGTGCTAAGGGTATTTATGAAAGGTTCGCCTAATGATGAGCTTAAAATATTGGTGCTAGAAAGTGCCTTATCTGAATAACCTGGGTTAATGGCCTGTTTTGTTGACTGGGAGTAGGATAGGCATGATGAAAGGCAAATAATTAGTATAAGTGTGGTTAACCTAGAGCTCATATATGCTTTCAAATTTATATTAAATTAAGTTAAATTAAATTAAATTACTTTTTGGACTATAAATGGTTGTGTTTGTATCTCAATAGTTGATTTTGCTATAAAGTTAAACAAGCAACGTTAGGAATAAATGAGTTACGGTTTTAAATATTACTTAATATTATGATTTTGCATAATGTTATATGAATAATATTATATATTTTTATCATAAACATTATTGATTTTGAAAACCATCGCATTACTCTTTATTTTCTTTTGCACATTCAATACTGCTATTGCACAAACAGACAGTAATCGTGCAAATAGTCCTGAAGTTGAAAAAGGTAAAGACGGTTACCTTAGAACTTTAGTTGGTGACAAGTGGATCATAAATGCGCCTAATGGAGATTTATTGACAAAGCAGGGATTTGAACAAATTAGATTATTCAAGTCCGGAAGGGCAGCCGTTCAACAAAATAGTAAGTGGGGTTTTATTGATTTGAATGGTAAACAAACAATTCCTTGTATTTATGATTTGGTTGTTGACTTCAAAGATACAACAGCACTGGTTGTACAAAATAATCAATGGAAGAAAATTAATCGGAATGGTCGTTTGCTTTCTGAGCAATTATCTCAAAAAGATTTTACTGCTTTTGGTTTGCCCAACTTAATTGGGTCAACACTTTATTTTGATAGTAATGCACCTAATCAAAATAGTTCCTCGTCAAGTGTGCAAATTAATAATTCAAATGATGTCATTGTTCAAACACAAGAAGTTACACTTCCTTCGGTTCCTTGCCCTAATAATATTACGTTTGAAAATGGAAATTTTGGTAATTGGAGTGCTTTTACGGGCTCTACAAGTTGTTTTTCTTCTCGAAATAGAGTAACATTATCTAGTTCAAGTTTTATTAATAACCGGCACACAATGCTTGGGAGAAGTACTAGCCTTGATCCTTATGGATTTTTTCCAGTTTCTCCCCAAGATGGAAGTAATTTCTGTGTGAGGCTTGGTAATACTAGCGTTGGTGCTCAAGCAGAAAGTATTAGTTATAATATTTCCGTACCTGCCAATGCAACCAATTTTAATATTACATATAGGTATGCGGTTGTTTTTCAGGATCCCAATCATGCTTTTTGTGAGCAGCCTAGATTTGTTGCAAGGCTTGTAGATCCTTTAACTGGAGAGTCTTTGCCTTGTGGAACTTTTGAACATGTGTCTTCATCTGGCATACCAGGTTTCTTTGATTCTCCAGTAAGTCAAATGGTTAAATGTAAGCCATGGACTAAAGCATTTATCAATTTATCCCCTTATGCAGGTAGAAATTTACGATTAGAATTTTTCACTGTAGATTGTACGCAATCAGGTCATTGGGGTTATGCATATGTTGACGTTGATAATAATTGTAGTTTAACTGCCGATGTAAATTATGATTGTGATCCACCAAACAAAACGGTATTGAATGGACCTCCTGGGTTTCAGGGATATAAATGGTGGGAATCTGACTTTTCTAAAGAATTAGGAAACAAAGAACAATTAACGCTTAATCCAGGAAAAACATTAGGTACTAAATTATGGGTTGAAGTTTTACCTTATGCTGGATTGGGATGTAGAGATACACTGCCTGTAACTATTGTAGCTAATTATCCGGTTGCCAATTTTGATGCACCTATACCACAATGCGAACGGGGAAATATTTTTAGATTTAAAAGTAGTTCAACTATTTCAAAAGGTGCTATTGCATTGGAGCTTTGGGATTTTGGAGATGGAACGACAGCCACAGGTTCAAATGTTACGCATACATATAAGTCACCTGGAATTTATAAGGTTAGATTAGTTGCAGTAGGTGATAATAATTGTAAGGATACAATTATTAAAAATATTTCTGTAAATCAGAGTCCAATTGTTTCATTAAAATCCGATGCTCCTATTATTTTATGTAAAGGCGAATCTGTATTATTAAATGTTCCTAAAGCTTCTGGGCAAACGTATCAATGGTTATTAGGAGGAACTGTTATTGCTGGAGCTACACTAGATACACTTCGTGTAACTAAAGATGGAGTATATGCTGTGAGTGTGCAAAATACATTTGGTTGTAGTGCAAACGGCTCGAGTGTTATACGCGTTATAGATGCAGATATTGTTCAGCCCGATACCACTATTTGTAGGGGTACTTCAATAACACTTGGTCCACTAAGTGTAAAAGCAGGTCAAACTGTACTATGGTCTACTGGTGCAACAAGTCCAAGCATAGTAGTAAACCCTACAGTAAAAACTAAATATTTGGTAACCGTTACAGATGGAGCTTCTACTTGTTCCGATAGTATTGTTGTGGATGTAAGGTCTTCAGAATTAAAACTCACGAATCCTGCAGCAGTATGTAGTCCAGCAGAGATTAATTTAACTGCTTCAGCTATTACGGTTGGATCCACGCCTGGTTTAATTTATACTTACTGGAAAGATGCAAATGCAACACAAAATTTAGCAAACCCTGATAAAGTGTCTGTTTCAGGAACTTATTATATGGTAGGGACTTCTTCAACAGGATGTAAAAGTGATCCAACACCTGTTATTGTAACTGTTAATCCGCTTCCTGTTGCTAACATTGTAACACCGCTGCAAACAACTATTTGTGATAAGAGTACGCTTACTTTAACGGCAACTGGTGGAACATCTTATCAGTGGTTATTAAATGGTGCTGCAATAGCAGGTGCTACAAGTTCGACCTATGCTGCAAGCCTTGCTGGAAGTTATGAGGTAAATGTTATCGCACTTGGTTGTACCAGTAAAGTAGCTACTCCAGTTAATTTATCACTTATTAAAGCTGCCATTCCTAAATTTAGTAATAGCATTGCTTGTGTTGATGTTCCTGTTTCTTTCTTTAATGAATCAGATACTTTATCAAGTGGATTGGTAAACTGGGCTTGGGATTTTGGCGATGGACAAGGCGCTATATCATCTAATCCAGTCCATACCTATAAAAGGGCAGCTACTTTTGTTGTTAAGCTAACGGTTACACCAAGATTATGTAGTAGCCTTTCTGCGAGTTTTACAAAAAATATGACCGTGGAAAATCCACCACCTGGTATTAAATATCCAAATGTATATGCTATCAAAAATACAGCCACACAACTCTCTGCAAGATTTTTAGCAAACGGATATTCATATTTGTGGACACCATCTATTGGATTAAACAATGGGTCAATCCAAAAGCCGATATTCAATGCTGGCTTTGAGCAGAAGTATAGGATTCGTTTAACTTCTGCAGTGGGATGTGTAACCATTGATAGCGTTAGCGTATCTGTATTTGAGAATTCTGATATTTTTGTACCAAAAGCATTCAGTCCAAATAAAGATGGTAAAAACGATTTACTTTTTCCTTTCTTGGTTAATATTAAAACACTGAAATTTTTTAGGATATACAATAGATGGGGGCAGCTTATGTACCAGACTTCAGATTTTAAACAAGGTTGGGATGGTGTTTATAATAATATACCTCAGCCACTAGATACATACACATGGATTGTTGAAGGAATAGATGTTAATGGTGTCGCGATATTTAAAAAAGGTCAAACCGTATTGTTAAGGTAGATAAGACAACATGAAAAAAACTATTTTTATAATCATATTTGTGTTTGCGATAGCTGCTGTTCATGCGCAAGATCCCAATTTTTCGCAGTTCTTTGCTTCGCCACTAACAATCAATCCTGCTTTAACAGGTAGTCCTAATGCTGACCTACGTGTTTTTTCTAATTATAGACAACAGTGGCTTGGGAATAATACAAGTTATAATACTGGAACACTAAGTGTTGATTCTCGTTTGTTTAAAGAGCAGCTAGGTGAAATGAATCATGTGTTTGGCATAGGAGGCTTTTTTATGCGAGATCAATCTTTAAATGGTTTTTTTAAAAGTACGTACGCGTCTTTAAATGCTTCATATTCTTTGGCAATAGACGAAGATGGCGAACATAATATTGGAATTGGAATGGCGGGTATTTATGGAGACAGGCGGTTAGATTTTTCTCAATTAACTTTTAGTGAGCAGTTTGGTTCAGGTGGATTTAATACGGCGCTTCCAACAGGGGAGAATAGCCTTACTAGCCTTAAGTCTTATATGTCTGTTGCAAGTGGATTGGTTTACCGCTACAGAGGCGATGAAACTAATATTGACTTTGGTGTAAGTGGATATCATTACAATAATCCCAAGCAATCTTTTTTATCGGACGCTTTAGGTAATTCATTGCCAACACGATTTGTTGCACATTTTAATATGGAGAACTATTTGTCTGAAAATTTCTCTTTAAGTACAAATGCCATATATCAAACGCAAGCTAGCCAAAGTTATTTAGCTGCTGGAGCTGTTTTAAATTATGGCACCATGGATCAGAACGAAGGTAAAATATTTAGTGCAGGATTATTTATGAGAAGTGATGATGCCATCTATCCATATCTAGGGTTGATTGTGGATCGTTTGCAGTTTGGTCTTACCTATGATGTAGCGGTATCTAATTTTAAAACAAGTTCTTACACGCCCAGAACTTGGGAGCTCAGTGTCATTTATCAATTGGCAAATAGAAACTTAAAAGAAAGAAAACTAATGCGTTGTAGTAGGTGGTAATTTATTGGAATTAAAACTAAACAGACTTCCAGATTTTTGAGTCACCCCAAATGCATTTTTATATTCAGGTCCCGCGTATTCAAAAATAATGTTTTTGATAGCCGTTTTTGAATCCAAATTGCTTATTGGCACCGCTGTAAACGTAGCAGGAAAAACGCCCGATAAGTTATCTATCATGGTAAAGCCACTGATGCTGTGCAAGCGCCAGCTCGCTGCTTCGTTTCCGAGTACTTCAAAATGGTAGCGCCCTGTACTGTCAATATTTGTAAGCCAAATAAGGGGGTAATCAAAATTATAGGGCCCCCAATTTGTAATGCGTATTTCTTCTAAACCGTGTCTAAAAGAGGTGAGTGGGGTGCTTGTTGCTTTTACTTTTTGTAAGCGTTTGTCAATAGCGTAATCGAGTCCCACTTCTTCATTTTCTTTGGTAGAATCCATTTCATGAATACGCACACCTAATTTATAACGCTGTCCGGTATTTATTTTGGTGTTGCCACTTAAATAAATACTATCGGTACCCATGATGTCATATACCGTAGTATTATTTTCAAA